>NZ_RAWL01000334.1:0-9772 GCF_003668885.1 Corallococcus sp. AB049A
AGCCCATTCCCCAGGCCCCGACCGGAGCCCCGCCGCCCAAAAAAGGCGGCTTCGGCGCCGCGCTGTGGCGCTGGACGAAGCGGCTGCTCGTGCTGGGCGTCGTGGGGCTGGTGCTCGTCATCGGCGTGTGCGTGGGCACGTACGTCTACTTCAGCCGCGACCTGCCCTCCGTGGAGTCGCTGCGCAACTACCAGCCGCCGCAGGTGACGAAGGTGACGTGCGCGGACGGCTCGCTCTGCGCCGAGTACGCGCTGGAGCGCCGCACGCTCATCCGGATTGAAGACCTGCCGCCGCACGTGCGCAACGCGTTCCTCGCCGCCGAGGACGCGGACTTCTACAAGCACGAGGGCCTGGACCCCTTCGGCATCCTGCGCGCGGGCGTGAAGAACCTCATCCCCGGCAGCCGCAAGTCCGGCGCGTCCACGCTCACGCAGCAGGTGGTGAAGAACATGCTGCTGACGCCCGAGCGCAGCCTGGGCCGCAAGATCCGCGAGTGGATCCTCACCCCGCGCCTGGAGCAGGCGCTCACGAAGGATCAGATCCTCAGCCTCTACATCAACGGCGTGTACTTCGGGCAGCGCCGCTACGGGCTGGAGGAGGCCGCGCTCTTCTACTTCGGCAAGCACGCGAAGGACCTGTCCGTGGGCGAGGCCGCCGTGCTCGCGGGCACCGTGCAGTCGCCCCACCGCATCAACCCGGTGGCGAACATCACCCGCGCCAAGGCGCGCCAGCGCTACGTGCTGGAGCAGATGGCGGGCCAGGGCTTCGTGCCACGCCCGGTGGTGGAGGCGGAGAAGGAGAAGCCCATCGTGCTCGCGCCGCGCAAGCCGGTCAGCGCGGGCGCGTACTACGCGGAGGAGATCCGCCGCACGCTGATTGAGCGCTACGGCGAGAAGACGGTCATGGAGGGCGGCCTGCGCGTGGACATCGCGCTGGTCCCCAAGCTCCAGGCCACCGCCGAGCAGGCCGTGCGCGACGGCCTGGAGGCCCTGGACCGGCGCCAGGGCTACCGGGGCGCGCAGGGCAAGCTGGAGGAGGCGCAGTGGAAGCGCTACCGCGAGCTCATCGTCCAGCGCATCGACGAGGCCGGCCGCCGCCAGAAGGACCAGGGCTACGTCGCGGACCTGGCGCCGCTCGCGCAGCCTGTGGCCGCGCCGGCTCCGGCGGCCAAGACGCCCACCACGCAGGAGGTGGAGGGCGCCGAGGAGCAGCAGCCCGCCGCCCTGGCCGCGGACACGGACTCAGAGGAAGAGGAGGCCCGGTCGCCGGAGCGTGAGCGCGTGGGCCAGGTCCTCCTCAAGCCCATGGAGGAGGGCCTGCGCCTCACGGGCTACGTGATGGAGGTGGACGTCAAGCGCAACGTGGCGCGCGTGGACCTGGTGGGGCGCACCGCGGAGGTGTCCTTCGCGTCCGTCAGCTGGGCGCGGCAGAAGAAGAAGAGCGCGCCCAAGGACATCTCGGACGTGTTCACCCCCGGGGAGCTGGTGTTCGTGCGCGTGCTCAAGGCCCCTCCGGCGCCGGCCTTCGTGGAGGCCACGTTGGATCAGGTGCCCGTGGTGCAGGGCGGGCTCGTGGTCATCAACCCGGCCAACCGCAACGTGGTGGCCATGGTGGGCGGCTACGACGCGGAGCGCTCGTCGTTCAACCGCGCCACGCAGGCGAAGCGGCAGCCGGGTTCGTCGTTCAAGCCGTTCATCTACGGCGCGGCGCTGGCCAGCGGCCGCTTCACCCCGCTCTCCATGGTGAACGACGCGCCGGAGTCCATCCGCGACCCGTACACGGGCAAGACGTGGCGGCCCAAGAACTTCGACGGGCGCTTCGAGGGCCCCATGACGCTGCGCACGGCGCTGAGCAAGTCGAAGAACACGGTGTCCGTGCGCCTGATTGAAGCGATCACCCCCGCGACCGCCATCGACTTCGCGCGCCGCGCGGGCATCCGCTCCGCGATGCCGGAGAACCTCACGCTGGCGCTGGGCACCGGCGAGGTGACGATGCTGGAGGCCGTGAACGCATACGCCACGCTCCAGGCCAACGGCCGCTACGCGGAGCCGCTGACGCTCCTGCGCGTGCGCGACGCGAAGGGCACGGTGCTGGAGGAGCACCAGCCGGCGTTCGAGGAGACGCTGCCTCCGGCGGTGGCGTACCTCACCACGTCGCTGATGCGCAGCGTGGTGGAGGACGGCTCGGCGCGCGCGGTGCTGCAGCTGAACCGGCCCGCCGCGGGCAAGACGGGCACCACCAACGAGTCCAAGGACACGTGGTTCAACGGCTTCACGATGGACTGGGTGGCCAGCGCGTGGGTGGGCTTCGATGACAACTCGCCGCTGGGCAGCAGCGAGACGGGCGGCCGGGCCGCGCTGCCCATCTGGCTCAACTTCATGCGCGTGGCGGAAGAAGGCCTGCCCGCGCGCGACTTCGAGGTTCCCCCGGGCGTCACCCAGGTGCGCATCGACCCGGCCACGGGGCTGCTCGCGGGCAACGCCGTTCCGGGGCGGATGGAGCCCTACCTGGAGGGCACCCAGCCCACCGCCGAGGCGCCGCCGCCCGGACAGGTGACGCCGGACAACTACTTCCTGGAGGAAGGTGGCAAAAGGGGGCTGTGAGTCGCTCGCTCCTGCCGCTGCTCCTGGTGCTCGCGTTCGCCCTGCCCGCCCGTGCGGACCAGGACGACGGCGCGCCTCCCGCCTCCGCCCGGCTGGCCCTCGCCGTGGCGGATGCCATTCGCGGTGCGCCCGCTGAAGCGCCCGTGGCCATCGTCCTGACCGGAAGCTCGGCGGAGTTGCGCCGGGCCTTCGGGACGCTGCTGGCCGCGCGGCTGTCGGCGATGAACCTGGGGCCGGTGGTGCTGGACGTCGCGCCGGAGCGCGCCGAGGCCGCCGCCCGCGAACAGGGGGCCCGCTCGCTGGCGAGGCTCACGCTGGACGTGGAGGGCGGAGAGCTGACGGCCCGAGGCGACGTGCTGGGCACGTGGGTGAACTTCTGGTCCGGCCGCACGCCCACGC
The DNA here is from genome assembly GCF_003668885.1 of Corallococcus sp. AB049A. Lineage (NCBI taxonomy): Bacteria > Pseudomonadati > Myxococcota > Myxococcia > Myxococcales > Myxococcaceae > Corallococcus > Corallococcus sp. AB049A. The sequence continues at coordinate 3,003 of NZ_RAWL01000334.1, forward strand.
GTCCGCCGAAGCCCGCCGCCGCCGTGGCCGAGGGCGTGGAGGCGGACGCCACGGTGCTGGCGCTGGCGTCGGTGGGGATGCCGGCCTCGACGGCGCAGGGCCCGGGTCCGCAACAGCGGCGGCCGGTGCGCCTGCTGGGCGCGGTGTTCGCGAGGCTGGAGACGCCGCTGGGCGCGCTGGCGGCGGGGGACCTGGACGGCGATGGCCGGGATGAGGTGGCCGCGCTCACCGAGCACGAGGTGGTGGTGTTCGGCGCGGACGGGCGGGTGCTCGCGCGGCGGGAGCTGGAGGGGACGCCGGCCGCGGCGACGACGCGGGAAGCCTTCGGAGCGCTGGCGGTGCTGACGGGGCCGCCGAGGCTGGCGGCCTGGAGCACGCGGTACGCGCGCGGCGAGGTGATGGTGCTGGACAAGGCGAAGGGGACGCTGCGCGCGACGGGGACGCTGGACGCCGCGCCGCTGGGGACGGGGGAGCGAGGGGCGTTCCTGCCGGGGCAGACGCTGTTCGGGCCCGAGGTCCGGCTGGCGGACGGGCGCGCCGTCACGGTGTCCTCGCCCTTTGGCACGGCGAGCTTCGCGGCGCAGCGCATGCTGTTCGTGCACGCGGACGGCACGGCGTCGCTCTACGCCCGTCCCGCGTCGGCGCCGGCGAAGCTGGCCGGGCTGGGCGCGGGCAGCGCGCTGGGAGACCTGGATGGAGACGGGGTCCCGGAGCTGCTCACCACGTCACCGCAGTTCCAGCCGGCACCGGACGCGCTGCGGGTGCTGTCGTTGAGCTCCGACGCGCCAATGGCGCACGAGCCGCTGTGGCAGGGAGCGCTCCCGCCGGGCCGCGCGCTGTACGTGGTGACGGCGGACCTGGATGGCGACAAGCGCCGCGAAGTCGTCGTGGGTTCATGGAAGCCGGACGGCACGAGCGAGCTGTTCCTCCTGCGCCAGGGTGCACCGTGATGATCCGCTCCGCCCTCGTGGGCCTCGTGCTTCTCTCTTCCGCGCCGGCACTGGCCGCCAGCCGTCCGCGCTACGGCGGCGAGCTGCGGGTGGCTCATGCGGGGCCGCCTGAAATCGGTGAGCCCTCGCTCGCGGACACGCCGATGGAGGCCGCGCTGCTGGGCCTGCTGACGCGGCCCGTGTGCCGCGTGGACTCCGGTGGACAGGTGAACCCGACGCTGGCGCGCGAGATGTCGCGCCCCGTGCCGCAGGCCCTGCGCATCGCGATGCCCTCCGCCGCCAGCGCGGCCGCCGTGGCCCGTGCGTGGACCCGGCTGTCCTCCACGGAGGCGCCGTCTCCCTACCGCGCGCTGCTGTATCCGCTGCGCGGAGAGGGCCGCCAGGTGACAGCGTCCGGCTCCTCGCTGGACCTGGCCCTGGCCTTCCCATGGCCCGACCTGGAACGCTCGCTGTGCCACCCGGCCCTCGCGACGCCGCCGTCGCCCGCGGCGGGTCCGTTCAGCGCCGCGGGCCGGGGCGTGCTGGAGGCCCAGGCCGGCTGGCCCGAAGGCCGTCCCTACCTGGACCGGCTGGCGCTCACCGCCACGGATGAGCGCGGCCTCGCACGGCTGTGGTCCTCGCGGCAGGTGCAGGTGGCGCTGGGCACGCCGCCCGACAACGACACCCTCACGGGCGCCGCGCTGTACGCGACCTATCTGGCGTACTCGCCCCGGAAGGTGCCCGCGGACTTCCGCCAGGCCGTGGAGAGCGCCATCGACCGCGAGGACCTCACGCGCCTGTTCGTGAAGGGCCCCGCCGTGCCCATGGCGAACCTGCTGCCGCCCGCGCTGATGCCTCCAGGCTCCAGGCCCAGGCCCGGCGCTCCTCAAGGAGGCGCATCCCGCAAGGTGACGCTCGCCTATGACGCCGCGCTGGCGGATCAACGCGCCGTCGCCGAGCGCATCCAGGTCAAGCTGCACGACCAGGGCTACACCGTCGCGCTGGAGCCCCAGTCGCGCGCCGCGCTGCGAAGCCGTCAGGCCAAGGGCGACTTCGAGCTGATGCTCAGCGCGTTCCTCCTGCCCCCCATCCCCGGCCCCGCGCTCGCGGTGGTGCTGGAAGCAGGAGGACGCAGGGACCTGCTCGGCGTGGAGCTGCCGCCCATCGGCGCCCTCACGGACGCGGGAGCCCGGGATGCCCGAAGCCGCGAACGCGCCCTGGTGCTCGCCCCCTCCGTGCCCCTCATCCCGCTGTACGCCCAGGGGCTCGCCATCCGGGCGGCACCGGAAGTGACGAGCCTCGCACTCGATGCCCAGGGCCTGCCCGTGCTCGAAGGCGCGTGGCTCGCTCCCGTCGAGGCCTCGGGCGGAGGAGGCCGGCCATGAGCCCCACCCACCCGGCAGCCTCCGGGAAGGAACGGCCCGCATGCGTCTGAGGACCCGGCTCGCGCTCGCCTTCGCCCTGCTCGCGCTGGTGCCGCTGGCCATCGTCGTTCCCCTGACGCTGACGCGCCTGCGCGACACGCTGTCGCGCGAGCTCGACGCGCGCATGACGGCCGCCACGGCTTCCGCGCAGGAGTCCCTGGAGCGCTCCGGCGCCAACGCGCGCCGCGCCGTCGAGGAGCTCGTTGAAAGCCCCGCCATGGAGGACCTCGTGCGCGACGCGCGCACCGCCCCCTTGCGCGTCATCCAGGCCAACACCGCTGAAGGCCTGATGAAGAGCCGCGGCCTCACCGTGCTCACCCTCTTCGACCGCAACGGCACCGTGCTGTCCTCCGGCCACCTGCCCGCGCGCCGTGGAGACCCGGACCGCGCCCTCTTCGCCGTGACGAAGGAGAAGTCCTCCAAGCCCGTGCCCGTGCGCGTGGACGTCCGGGGCGACGCGGGCCTGCGCCAGGTCCCCGCGCTCGTCACCGCGCGCCCCGTGGACTACGGCGACGTGCGCCTGTGGGCCGTGGGCGGCGTGGTGCTGGATGACGGCCTGGCCCAGCACCTGGCCCGCCTCACCCAGTCCGACGTGACGCTCCTGTCCGGCGACACCCAGGTGGCGCACGCGGGCAGCGCGGCCCCGCCCACCGTGGAGCAGGTGCTGCCCCTGGGCAACGTGGCCTCCGTGCGCCTCACCTTCAGCCGCGCCGCCGCCCGCGAGGCCGAAGAGGGCGTCATGCGCGCGTTCCTCCTGCTCGCGGGCCTGGGCCTGGGCTTCGCGGCGCTCCTGGGCCTGCTGGTGTCCCGCTGGATGACGCGGCCCGTGGAGGCCCTCACCTCCGGCGCCCGCCGCGTGGCGGAGGGCGCGCTGGACGTCCAGGTGACAGCCCGCGCCACCGGCGAGGTGGGCGAACTGGTCCGGACGTTCAACCACATGACGTCCGAGCTGAAGAACACCACCGAGCGGCTGATGGCCACCGAGCGCATCGCCGCGTGGCAGGAGGTCGCCCGGCGGCTGGCGCACGAAATCAAGAACCCCCTCACCCCCATCCGCATGTCCCTGGAGACGCTGATGGCCGCCCACGAGGCGCGCCACCCCAGCTTCCCCACCCTCTTCAAGGAGAGCGCGGGCGTGGTGCTGGAGGAGGTGGAGCGGCTGCGGCGCATCGTGGACGAGTTCAGCCGCTTCGCGCGCCTGCCCAAGCCCCAGCTCGCCCCCGTGGACCTGAGCGAGCTCACCCAGAGCGTCCTGTCGCTCTACGCCGCGCCGCCCGAAGGCATCCAGCTGGTGCCCGCGCTCCAGACGGGCGTGGTGGCCCGAGCGGACAGAGATCAGCTCACCCAGGTGCTCGTCAACCTGGTGAAGAACGCGGAAGAAGCCATGACGGGCAAGGGCGGCGCGCTGCGCGTGCGCGTAAAGGGCACCGACGCGGACGCCATCGTCGAGGTGGAGGACGAGGGCCCCGGCATCCCCCTGGAGCACCGCGCCCGCATCTTCGAGCCCTACTTCACCACCAAGGACGGCGGCACCGGCCTGGGGCTCGCCATCGCCGCGCGCATCCTCCAGGAGCACGGAGGCCGCCTGGAGGTCGGCGGAGAGCCCGGCCAGGGCGCCCGCTTCAGCGTCGTGCTCCCCCGCGCGAGCTGAGCCCCGCGAGCAGGAAGGCCCGGCACCTCGTGGAAGAGGTCCCGGGCCTTCGGGCACCGCACGGCGCGGCGCGGTCCGTCAGTCCTTGACGGGCGTCGCCTTGAGGGCGGCCTTGCCCTCCTTCACGTAGACCTGGAAGCGCACCGTCTTGCACGCGTACTTCGTGACGAGCTGCTCCTTGTTCTTGCGCAGCTTCTGCACGAACTTGTCGTACGTCAGGCCGTCCGCCTGTTCACCGCAGCGCTCGCGCGTGGTGACGAACTCGCGGAAGACGTCCTGGAAGTGCTGCTCCTCGGACAGGGCCGCGGCCGCCGCGCTGTTGACGCCCGGCATGGGCAGCGGAATCGCCTGCGGACCGTTGGAGCGCGGGGCCGGCATCGGGATGGCCTCCGACGTGGGCCGGGTGCTGGCCTGGAGCAGCTCGCGCGGAATCGCCGCCACGCGCGTCGTCTCCGGGGACTCCGGCTCCGAGGACTGCGCCGCCGCCAGCGCGAACGGGTTGGCCGCCTGCTGCAGCGAGTACGCCGCCGTGGGCTGATCCTCGAAGGCGAACGCGCCGTGGCGCGGCGCCGCCGGGGCCAGGGGCTCCGCCGCGGGAACCGGCTGCTCGAAGGGCATCGCGCCGCCCTGCGCGTACGCCGGAGGCGGGCTGAACGGCTCCGCGGCCGGCGGAGGATAGGCCGCGGGCGGAGACGGGAACGGGAACGCGTCCGCGCCCGCGAACGGATCCGCCGCCGGGGGCGCTCCGAACGGAGAGGGCGCGGCGGCCTGGGGCGGCGGCATCGCGAACGGATCCGCGGCCGGCGGCGGCATCGCGAACGGATCCGCGGCCGGCGGCGGCATCGCGAACGGATCCGCGGCCGGAGCCGGAGTGCCCGGGAACGGGAACGCGTCCGCGCCGGAGAACGGATCCGCGGGCGGAGGAGCCGCCGAGCCGAACGGGTTGGACACCGGCTCCACGTGGGCCGCCGACCCGAACGGATTGGACAGCGGCTCCGCGTGCGCGGCCGGCGCGAACGGATCCGCCACCGCGGGCACGGGCGTCACAGCGGCCGGAGCCGGAGGCGAGGTCTGGGCCACCGGCTGCGCGGCGGGCGCCTGCTGCGCGGCCATCGCCGCGCCCCAGCCCAGCGTGTCCGAGCCGCCCGACACGGTCTCCTCGTCGGAGGCCTTCTTGCTCCCGCCCATCAGCGCCGTCCACACCAGGCTCAGCACCAACAGGCCCGCGAGCGCGAGCAGCGCGGTGTGCTGGTACGCGGCCAGCGGAGCCAGCGTCGCCGCCGTGCCCGCCAGGACCACGACCTCATACGGCGTGCCCGTCAGCGCCTGGCGCGAACCCACGAACAGCGGCGCCTGGCCGCCCATCGCGTCGCCCTTCGTGAAGGCGGGCAGCTGCACGGGGCCCAGCGCCTGGAGCGAACCGGACTCCAGCACCGCGTCCTTCGTCCCCACCGTCAGCCGGGGCAGCGAGCCCTCCAGCCGCGCCTTCTCCGCGCCCACGCCGCCCACCAGCTTGTCGCCCTGCACCAGCCCCACCGCGGCCGCGCCGGACGCATCCAGCGCGCCCTGCAGCGCGGCGTCCGCGGCCAGGGGCGCGCCCACCACCAGCGTCACCGCCGGAGCAGGGGTCCCCTCACCGCTCCACGCGAGCGGCACGGACGCGAACACGTGCGCCGCCCCGAAGGCGTCCACCACGGACGTGCCCGCCTTGGCGAGCGCCGCGACGTCCAGCGCCGCGGTGTCGGAAGAGGGCTCGGCGCCCGCACGCGCATGGAACGCCGCGTCGCCGGCCACCACCGCCACCACCGCGCCCTGGAGCTCCTGGGGCAGCCCGGCCTGGGCGGCGGCGCGCAGCGCGCCGAAGCGCTCCGCGGTGAGCGGCAGCGGCCCGGACGTCTCCTCCGCGTCCTTCGAGCCGTAGCGGTCGCGCGGAGACTTGGGCGCGGGCGCGGGGTTCAGCGCGCGCACGGCGGCGGCCATCTGGGGGCTGCCGGCCAGCTTCAGCGCCAGGGATTGCACTTCCGCGCGGCGTGCCTCCACGCGACGCGCGACCTCGCCGGTGCCCGACGCGGCCTGCAGCGCTGCACCTTCCACCGCGCGCGCACCCAGGGGCGCCGACAGCATCGGGAGGTGAGCCAGGCCCAGTCCGAGGACCAGGAGTGCGAACAGCAGGAACTTGAGGCGGACCATCGCCGTCCTTTAGCCCAGGGGTGAGGGGTCCGCTTATAGCGTCCACCGTTCGACCCCAGCAAGGAACTGGCCCGAAGGAACCCGGGGGCCGGATGCCTGGCTGGCATCCGGAATTCCCGGGCCCTTCGGTCTGTCACGCCCGCTGTGACTGCCTGCTAGTAGTTCGTCGCGTCCGCGTTGAGGTCGAACGGCATGCCGCTGTTCCCCATGCCCTGACGCCGGCGCTCCACCGCGCGCTTGATGGCCTTCTCCAGGCGGTCACGCGTTGCGTCGATGGCCTGGAACAGCGTCTCCGACGTCTCCGTCACGTGAATGGACTCCAGACCGGGCATGCGCACCGTCACCCGGCACTCCTTGTCCACGCCTCCCTTGGGCCCGTTGATATCCACGAGCGCGATCTCGATCTCCGACGCCTCGTCCTCGGCGAACCGTTCGATATGCGCCACCAGATGCGTGTCGACGTACTGCTTCAGGTTGTCCGTCAGCCCCAGATGCACTCCCCGCAGCTGCACCTTCATGGATTCACCTCCGGGCACAAACATGGGCAGTCCCCCGCCCGCCCGTGAGGGGCTGTCG
>NZ_RAWL01000335.1:0-9759 GCF_003668885.1 Corallococcus sp. AB049A
GAGGGCGGGAGGGAGACCATCCTCGCGGTGGAGGACGACGCGGAGGTCCGCGCCACGGTGGTGGAGCTGCTGATGGAGCTGGGCTACCGCGTGCTGCGCGCGGTGGACGGGCAGAGCGCGCTGTCCATCCTGAAGAGCGGCGTGGCGGTGGACCTGCTCTTCACGGACGTGGTGATGCCGGGACCGGTGCGCAGCCCGGAGCTGGCGCGGCAGGCGAAGGCGCTGCAGCCGGACATCGAGGTGCTCTTCACGTCCGGCTACACGGATAACGCCATCGTGCACGGCGGCCGGTTGGACCCCGGCGTGAACCTCTTGTCCAAGCCGTACCGGCGCGAGGACCTGGCGCGCAAGGTGCGCGCGCTGCTGGACCAGCGGCAGCAGCGGCTGGCGACGCCGAAGCTCCAGTGGCCGGAGGCACCGCGCGCCGCGGAGGCTTCCGCGACGCAGGAGGCCGCGCGGCGGATGCACGTGCTGCTGGTGGAGGACGACGAGGACATCCGCGCGTCCGCCAGTGAGCTCTTGGGGTTGCTGGGCCACGCGGTGATGCCGGTGGCGAGCGCGGAGGAGGCGCGGGTGGCGCTGGTGGCGGAGCGCTTCGACGTGCTGTTCACCGACGTCACGCTGCCGGGCATGTCCGGCGTGGACCTGGCGCGCGAGGTGGCGCTGCGCAAGCCCGCCATGCGCATCATCATCGCGTCCGGCCACGGCCGTTCGGCCCTGGACGGGGATCCGCGGCAATGGTTGGGCGTGGTGGTGCTGCCCAAGCCCTACGCACTGCCGCAGATCCAACAGGCCCTGGCCCAGGTGGCCGCGACGGCCCGCTGAAGGCTCAGCCGCGCTGGCGCTCCAGGAAGGCCAGCAGGCCTTCCGTGTTGCGGCGTTCGTGGTCGTCCAGGGATGGCAGGTACTCGCGGACCTCCGCGAGCATGGACTCCGCGGCGGGTAGATCCGCGGGGGAGACCTTGAACGCCCACTGCCAGTACTCCGCGGCCGTGTAGGAGTACATCGTCGTGTCCAACGGATGCTTCAGGTACGCACGCAGGGCGCCTCGCACGACTCGCGGGGTCTGCCCCCAATGCGCGGCGCAGAAGAAAGCAGTCTTGGCGATGTAGCGATGAAGCGAGGCTGACGGCACCCGTCCTTCATGGCGCCGCCCCACCTGCTTGAGGCCAGCGCGGAACCGAGCCCAGTCCTTGGGCGCGAGGACGGTCACGTCCGATACCTCGTCGCCGAAGGCACGCCAGGCCGGATCCCGAAAAGGCGGGTCCGGGAACGCGTTCTTCATTTTCGTGGGCATGGCAGCGCCTTCCCGTTCCAGGTGTAGATGGCGTCAGGCCAGAACCCGTTCGCCATGCAATAGGACCGGCAAGAGTCACAAAGGCTCTCTCCCTTCACGCGTCCGGATTCGCTGTCTCCGCCCATATCGACACAGCGAATGTAGTCCTGGGTGCAGGACTCCCTGACCTGTTCCTTCTTCTCCAGTTCCTTATCCGTCCCGGGAGGAGGCAACGGGTTCGGTTTCCGGGGCCGGGGCGGTGACACGGTCTCAAGCTGCTCGCACGCCGCCGCCGAGCCCTCCTTGCACTGGCAATCCAGTGTGCTGACACAGCCCGGCCCGGGCCCAGGGCCCAGGGATTGACGGAACTGCCGCGGGCCGCCTGCGCAGCCCGCGAGCGCTCCACACAACACCACGGCGACGCTTAATCGCATACCTGCTCGGTCGCGTGCGTGGTGGCCCGGGGGCTCCAGCCCTCGTTGCCGTCCTTCTCGAAGAAGAACTTCGCGCGCGTGCGCTGCCGCGTGCCCACTTCGTTGAGCGTGTTCGCGTCGTACAGCCGCCCGTTCACCATCGTGTAGCGCACCGTGCGGCTGTGGGAGATGTCCTCCAGCGGGTTGCTGTCCAGCACCACCAGGTCCGCCAGCTTCCCCACCTCCAGCGAGCCCAGGTCCTTGTCCATGCCCAGGTGCCGCGCGCCATTCAGCGTGCCCGCGCGCAGCGCCTGCATGGGCGTCATGCCGCCCTGGACGAACATCGCCAGCTCCCAGTGCGCCGCCAGGCCTTCACGCTGACCGTGCGCGCCCAGCTGCACGCTCACGCCCAGGTCGCTCAGCTCCTTCGCGGCGCGGGCCACGTTCTGGTGGTTGAACTCCTCGTCCGGAATCATCACGCGGCGCCGCGAGCGCCCGTCCACCACGCGCCGGGGCACGAAGGACAACAGGCGCGTGTCCTCCCAGACGTTCGTCTTCTGGTACCAGTAGTTCTCCCCCATGAGCCCGCCATAGGCCACGCCCAGCGTCGGCGTGTAGTCCACCTGCGTGCCCTTCCACAGCTGGCGCACGTCGTCGTAGATGCGCGCCACCGGCAGCGAGTGCTCCAGGCTCGTGTGCCCGTCCACCACCATGGTCAGGTTGTGCTGGAGCAGCGAGCCGCCCTCGGGCACCACCAGCATGTCCAGTTCGCGCGCCGCCTGGAGGATCTTCTGCCGCTGGTCGCGCCGGGGCTGGTTGTAGCTCTTCACGCTGAAGGCCCCCAGCGCCTTCATCCGCCGCAGGTGCCGGCGCGCGTCGTCCAGCGTGTCGATTTCGACGTGCGCGTCCGCGCTCGCCGCGCCGTACAGGATGGTGCCCGTGGAGAAGATGCGCGGCGACGTGAGCATCCCCGCCTTGCCCAGCTCGCTGGCGGCGAAGATGGTCTCCGAGTGGTTGGACGGGTCGTGCAGCGTCGTCACGCCGAACGCCAGCGACGCCGCCTGCACCCAGCTCTGCTCCGGCATCAGCCCGTCCACGCCCATGGCCCCGTGCCAGTGCACGTCCACCAGGCCCGGCATCAGCGTCTTGCCCTTCACGTCCACCACCTTCGCGGACGCGGGCACGTTCACCTTCCCCACCGGGCCCAGCGCCACGATGCGGTTGCCCTGCACCACCACCACGCCCTCCTCCACCACCTGCTCGCCCTTCATCGTGATGATGCGCCCGCCCACCAGCGCCAGCGTCCCCTCCGGCACGTCCGACTTCGAGGAGAACGCCACGTCCACCCCGTCCGCCTCCGGCGGCGGCAGCGTCTTGGGCGAGCCGTCCATGAACGTGAACGCGTCCTTCAGCGCCCGCGTGTAGAGCTTGGGCCCCAGCGCCCAGTGCAGCGACAGCCGCGCGTCCGTGCCGGACCAGTGCAGGTATTCCCCCGCGTCACGGCTCACCTGCGTCACCGGCATCGCCTTGGTGCCCGGCCCCACGCGCGCCTCCTTCGCGCCGCGCACGAAGGGCGTCACGTACGCGTTGAAGTCCTCGCGGAAGGCCACCCACCTGTCATCCGGGGACACACGCATCTCCAGCGCGCCGCCGCTGGTCAGGTGCGTGCGCGGCTCGCCGCCGTCCAGCCCGATGCTGCGCAGCGTGCGCACGTCCTCCACGTCCTTGGACTCCACGTGCAGGAAGTACACGCGGTCCGGCTTCGCGCCGAAGTGCGGCTGTTCGCCGTCGCGCGTGAGCTTGCGCGCCACGCCCCCGCCGGTGGACGGCACCACGAACAGGCCCGTCTCCCGGCTCCACGTGCCCGGCATCAGGTAGCCGTCGCCCGTCGTCCGGTACACCACCCACTTGCCGTCCGGGCTCATCGCGGGCTCCACGTAGAAGCCCGGCTGCGCCGTCACCACGCGGCCCTCGCCGCCCGTGGCCGGCACCACGCGCACCGCGCCCAGCGCGTCGTCGTCCCACGTCGTGTAGACGATGGAGCGCCCGTCCCGTGAGAACGACGGATAGAACTCCAGGTGTGCGTTCTGCCGCGTCAGCCGCCGGGGCTGCCCCGACGGCAGCTCCTTCACGTACAGCTTGCCCAGCGCCTGGTACACCAGCCTCTTGCCATCTGGTGACACCTGCATCCAGCGCAGCATCTTCACGTCGAAGCGGTCCGGCGCCACGGGCCGGGGGCCCTTCACCGCCGCGAACACCGTGCGCGTGCCCTTCACGTGGAAGGGGATGGGCGTCACCTGCTTCGTCGCCACGTCGATGCGGTGCAGCGTCCCGCCCGCCCAGAACACCAGCGACCTGCTGTTCGGCGTCCACGCCATCACCGGGGACACGCCGTGGATGGCCCACGTCTCCTGCATGTCCCGGTCGAGCCCGTCATACAGCGGCCGCTCCGCGCCGGACTTCACGTCCGCCACGTACAGCACGCTCTTGCCGCGCACGCGCCGCACGAACGCCAGCTGCTTGCCGTCCGGTGACGGCGTGGGCCGGATGGAGCCACCGGGGCCGGTGACGAAGGGCTCCACCTCCTTCGTCTCCAGGTCCAACCGCTGGATGACGTAGAGTTCCTTGTTGGGGTCCTTGTCGTACTCGAAGGACTTCCCCGGCGTGATGTCCTGGCTGAAGTAGACGGAGCGGCCGTCCGGGGAGAACGCGGGCTCGCCCAGGTCCTTCTGGTCGTTGGCGCGCTCGGTGAGCTTCACGCCCTCACCACCCGCGCGGTGGTACATCCACACCTCGCCCGCGCCCAGCGAGCGCCGGCCGGTGAAGTGCTTGCGAGCCACCAGGAACTGCCCGTCCGGGCTCCACGCCGGGCTGTTGAGCAGGCGGAACTTCTCCTGCGTCACCGCGCGCGGGTTCCTGCCGTCGCGGTCCATCACCCAGACGTTGTCGCCGCCGCCCCGGTCGCTGGTGAACGCGATGGACTTCCCGTCCGGGCTGTAGCGCGGCTGCATGTCCCACGCAGCGCCGGACGTCAGCGCGCGCGCCTCGCCGCCCGCGATGGGCAGCGCGTAGATGTCACCCAGCAGGTCGAAGACGATCTCATCCCCGCGCGGGCTCACGTCCACGTTCAGCCACGTGCCCTCGCGCACGTCGATGGGCACCTGCTTGCTGGCCACGCCCGGGGGCGCGTCCACCTTCCACTCGTCCTTCTTCGCGTCGGGGGCTTCCGGCGTGGCGACGGGGGCCAGGGTGCCGCCGTCGCCCTCGCTCGCCCGGGCGGCCTCGCGCGCGGTGTCCTTGGGCGCGGGCGGCTTGGGCGGTTCCTGTGGAGGCGCTTCCCCCTGTCCTGGCGGTGCGGGCACGGGCGCACCGGCGGGCTTGGGCAGGGGCTGCGCAGCCAGGAGCAGGCCTGGGACGAGCAGCGCGAAGCAGAGGGACGAGAGGGGTCGGTTCACCGGAAGTGTCCTCGGGGAAAGACGCAAAGGCGCGGCATCCTGCCAGGATGCGCGGGCTCGCAGTGCGCCGTGAACTCGCGGACGGGCAGGCGTGTTCCTGGGCGCGGCGTGCCGCGGTGCGTTCCCCCGGCGAGGTCCGGATCTGCTACTGCATCCAGCCCATGTCGGACTTCAGTCTTCCCACGGACCCGGAGGCGCGGCGGGAGCAGCTCTCCGTGCTGTTCACCGAGGCAGTGCCCCACAACCACGCGCTGAAGCTGCGGCTGGACGCGGTGGAGGCCACGGCCGCGACGGTGGTGATGCCGTACGCGGACGTGCTCGTCGGCAACCCGGAGACGGGGGTGGTGGCGGGCGGCGCGGTGACGACGCTCATCGACGCGGCGAGCGGCGCGGCGGTGATGGCGGCGCTGAACGCGTTCGCGGCCATCGTCACGCTGGATTTGCGCATCGACTACCTGCGCCCCGCGCGCCCGGGCCTGCCGCTGACCGCGCGGGCCGAGTGCTACAAGGTCACCCGCATGGTCGCCTTCGTGCGCGCGCTGGTGCACCAGGGCGACCCGGCGACGCCGGTGGCCTCTTCACAGGGCACCTTCATGCGGGTGGAGAGCTGATGAGCACGCCTTCGCTTCCCCTCGCGGACCTGGTGCGCCAGGTGCGCCAGTCGCGCGAGTACCACCGCCTCACCGACGCCATCCCCTACACGCGCTTCATGGGCATTGGCGTGGAGAACCTGGCCGGCGAGATGCTCTGCCGCATGCGCTACGCGCCGCACCTGATTGGCAACAGCATCCTGCCCGCGCTGCACGGCGGCACGCTGGGGGCGCTGCTGGAGTCGAGCGCCATCTTCGAGCTGCTGCTCCAGACGGACACCGAGCGCGTGCCCAAGGTCATCTCCACCACGGTGGACTTCCTGCGCTCGGGCAAGGCGCAGGACACGTTCGCCAAGGCGTTCATCACGCGGCAGGGACGGCGCGTGGCCAACGTGCGCGTGGAGGCCTGGCAGGATGACCGCACGCGGCCCATCGCCAGCTCGCACGCCCTGTTCCTGCTGTCGGAGCCGTGAGCCCTCGAGGGCAGGGATGCGGCCTCCAGGTGACACCCGTCATCCGGAGCTGCCCCCCTGTCCCATGCGTGCGTATCCGACTTCTCCTGAGAGTTCAGGGAATCCTCGGACTGGCATTGTTACAGCGCGGTTCCCCATTTCTACAGGGTCCGTGAGGGGTCCTTCAGTGGACAGCGTGCACGGGGACACGGTGGTCTGCCTTTGGGTCCGCCGGGTGGATGACAGGGATTCCGGCCCACGGTCGCGGTGGGGGCGAGGCAGTGAACGCGAGCGCACGTCACGGGAGCGCGGCACGTCGCCTGCTAGCTCAGGGGAGCGACACCGACGCGGAGACCCCCATGAGCGAGCGCGAGTCGATGAAGTTGCGGGAGTTGAAGGAAGCCGCCCATGCGCTGTACCAGCGGGGGAGGTTCGCGCAGTGCGCGGAGACGTACGCGCAGCTCGCGAAGCGGCTGCCCCGGGACGCGAATGTGCGCATCCGGCTGGCGTCGGCCTGTCGCCGCGCGGGTCAGCAGGAGCAGGCCATCGCCGCGTACCGTGAAGCCGCCCGGGTGCTGGTGTCACTGGGTTGCGAGTCCCGCGCGAGGGGCGCGCTGAAGGTCGCGCTGGAGTTGGATCCGCGAAACGCGACGCTGCAGCAGGAGCTGGCGCGGATGGGTCAGGGCGCGGTGACGCCGACGGCGGAGGACGAGGAGCTCTACCGCTTCGACCGGCTGCCACCGCCGACGCCGCCGCCCGCGCGGATGCGCAGCATGCCGCCGTCCATCACGCCGGTGTCCGGCCGTGGAACTCCGGCCGTGACGCCGCTGCCGAAGGTCATCGTGGCGATGGCCGACTTCGCGACGCCCACGCCGAATGGGAACACGCCGCCGTCCATCACGCCCGTGGTGCTGAACAAGCCGGCGCTCAAGGTGCAGCCCGCGCTGCCGCGAAGCCCTGCGAGCGATCCGATGCCGGAGCGGCCCACGGTGAAGGTCCTCGCGCTGCGAAACCGCGAGCCCGAATCCCAGCCCACGCCGCCTCCGCCCGCGCCGGTGATGCCCTTCCGGCCAGAGATGCGCCGCCTGGCGCCGAACGTGATGGCCCTGCGTGTGTCGCCGCAGGCGCGCTGGGTCATCATCCGCTCGGAGAGCGAGCTGGAGGTGAGCCGTTCGGAGTCACTGCCTGACGAGTTCGCCACCTCGCATTGAGGCGAGTGATGCAGGGACAAGGCCTTCGCAGCCAGCCTTCTTCGTGGTTGAGCCGGTTCTTTGATGCGGCTCAGAAGGGAGTCTGGTGATGACCCTGGAGAAGCTGGTTGAACAGGTCGCGAAGCACGTCGCCGCCCAGACCGATGCCATCTGGCAAGGCGATTCCAGGACCGGAAACAAGCACGCCAGGAAGTACGGGGCCGCGATCGATCAACTCCTGGCCCATGGCGACCCCGGACGGGATGCGCTCCTCGTGCTGCTCAAGCATGAGCGCATGGACGTGCGGGTGATGGCCGCCGCGCACCTGCTGCGCTACCGGACGGCGGAAGCCAGGGCCGTCCTGGAGGAAGCCGCCCGGGGCCAGGGGCTTGTTCCCTTCGAAGCCTCGGAAGCCTTGAAGCGGTGGGACGAAGGCACCTGGTCCCTGGACCCGGGATAGCCCCGGCCTACATGGACACGGACTTGGCCGGGTCGATGAGGCTCTGGAGCGGGTTCGTCGCCTCCGCGGTCTCCTGCTCCACGTCCGGCTCGTAGGCGCGGACCTGCGCCTCGCAGTGATTGCTCTTCCGGTTCTGGTGGCAGTGCCGGATGCCGTACACGTGGTGGCACCCGCATGGATCCACGCGCTTCTTGGCGCACAGCGACGGATTGAACACCGGAGCCGCGGTCATCTCCACCGGCCCCGCCTGCAACGACATCGCCAGCACCATCCCCGTCAAAAACCCCATCGCCCACCCCCTTGATGCACGCTGCAGAAATGGGAATGCCGATCGGGCTCCGCAACCCCCAGGCTTGTCTGATTGCCACTCCGTGCACTCCCGGCCGTTCCCTCCGTCCACCGCCCCGGGTTTTCCCCTGGCGCACGCCAGGCAAGCAGCCAATCGTGTGTCCGGAAAGCGGCACCGTCAGGGATGAGGGAGGGCTTCGTCCCTGCCGCGGGTTCACTCACCTGGGGGATTCACCATGAGCTGGAAGCAACACCTGGAAAAGGTCTCCGAGGGCCACTACGTCCTGCCGCGCACCAAGACGATGCGCGTGCACGCGGACCTGTTCCTCTCCGACAAGCTCCTCTGGGGCGAAGAGGGCAACCCGGAAGCCCCCGCGCTCGAGGACGCTGTCTTCGATCAGGTCGTCAACGCCGCCACCTTCCCCGGCGTCACCCGCGTCGCCGTCACGCCCGACTGTCACGTGGGCTACGGCGTCCCCATTGGCACCATCGTGGAGACGGACGGCACCCTGCTGCCCACCGCCGCCGGCTACGACATCGGCTGCGGCATGGTCCAGCTGCAGACCTCCCTCACCGTGGAGGACGTGGCCGACCCCGCGAAGCGCCGCCAGTGGATCAACGAGGTCACTGAACGCATCGCCGTGGGCGTGGGCGCCACCCGGGCGCGCAAGCAGCGCAAGGTGAGCGACCCCACCCTCAAGGAGGTGCTGCGCCACGGCGCCAAGGCCCTGGGCCGCAGCCGCTCCGTCACCGAGCGCGACTTCATCCCCGTGGAGGACACCGGCGTGTCCATCCCCGAGCGCGCCTTCGACAAGCGCGGGCAGCTGGGCAGCCTGGGCGGCGGCAACCACTTCACCGAGATGCAGGTGGATGAGACGGGCCGCGT
Source organism: Corallococcus sp. AB049A (assembly GCF_003668885.1). Taxonomy (NCBI): domain Bacteria; kingdom Pseudomonadati; phylum Myxococcota; class Myxococcia; order Myxococcales; family Myxococcaceae; genus Corallococcus; species Corallococcus sp. AB049A. The sequence goes on from NZ_RAWL01000335.1 coordinate 9,011, forward strand.
CTGGGTGATGCTCCACACCGGAAGCCGGGGCTTCGGCTGGAACATCGCCAAGCACTTCTTCGTGGCGGGCGCCGCGCAGCTGGGCCTCAAGAGCCGCAGCGAGGACTTCGTCTGGCTGGACGCGGACAGCCCGCTGGGCCGCAGCTACTGGAACCTGCACAACATGGCGGCCAACTTCGCCGTGGCCAACCGGCTGCTCATCGGCGAGGCCGTGTGCGGGGCGCTCGAGGACGTGTTCGGCGGCACCGCGAGCATCTACTACGAGATCAGCCACAACCTCATCCAGCGCGAGGGCGGCAAGTTCGTGGCTCGAAAGGGCGCCACGCGGGCCTTCCCCGCCGGCCACCCGGCCCTCAAGGGGACGACGTGGGAGTCCACCGGACATCCCATCCTCATCCCGGGCTCCATGGAGACGGGCAGCGCCATCCTGTTCGCGGAAGCAGGGGCGGAGAAGTCCATCTACTCGGTGAACCACGGCTCCGGCCGGCGGCTGTCCCGTGCCGCGGCGCGCCGGCAGCTCCAGCAGGAGGAGACGGACCGGCGCATGGCGGAGGCCGGCATCCTGCTCAACACCCGCACCACGCCGCTGGACGAGTCCGGGCCCTGCTACAAGAACCTGGACGACGTGCTGGAGACGGTGGAGCAGGCGGGACTCGCCCGGGTGGCGCACCGCCTCAAGCCGGTGGCCTGCATCAAGGGCGCGGACTGACGAGGGGGCTCGTGGGGGAGGCCGGGCGGCGCTAGAGTGG
>NZ_RAWL01000336.1:0-9727 GCF_003668885.1 Corallococcus sp. AB049A
GTGGCGGCGCGGTTGGGAGGAGGCCCGCTGACGGGCAAGACGGTGCTGGTGACGGCGGGCCCCACGCGCGAGTACCTGGATCCGGTGCGGTTCATCTCCAATCCGTCCACGGGGAAGATGGGCCTGGCGCTGGCGCACGAGGCGCGTGCGTTGGGCGCGAAGGTGACGGTGGTGCTGGGCCCGGTGGGCGCGGTGGACCGCACGGGCCTGGAGGTGGTGGACGTGGTGAGCGCGGAGGACATGGCGCGCGAGGTGCTGTCGCGCGTGGAGTCCGCGGACGCGTTCATCGCCACGGCGGCGGTGAGTGACTGGAGGCCGGAGACGCGCGCGCCGCAGAAGGTGAAGAAGGGCGAGGGCCCGGAGAACTTGAAGCTGGTGCGCACGCCGGACGTGCTGCTGGAGGCGTCGCGCAAGGTGGCGGGGAAGCCGAAGCGTCCGGTGCTGGTGGGCTTCGCGGCGGAGACGGAGCGGGTGGTGGAGCACGCGCGCGAGAAGCTGGAGCGCAAGGGGCTGGACGCCATCGTCGCCAACGACGTCACCGCGGAGGGCGCGGGCTTCGGGACGGACACGAACCAGGTGACGGTGATTTCGCGCGGTGGGCCTGACCGCGTGTTGCAGGGGAGCAAGCGCGCGGTGGCTGCGGAGATCCTGTCGCTGTTGCTGGTGTCACCGCGCGGCTGAGCGCTTCGGTGTCATCAGTTGGAGCATCCAGCGGGCGAAGACGTTGGGCGGCTGGATGCGGGTGTTCTGGAAGGCAGTGAAGAACCAGACGCCGTCCCGCTTCACGGCGACCATGGTCTGGATGGAGCGGCGGCCCTTGGGGGCCTTGCGCTGCCAGCGCAGCTTGATGACGCCTTCGGTGTGGATGAGCGCCACGTCCGGGGCGAGGAAGCGCACGGACTTCACTTCACCGTCGAGCTGGGAGCCCCGGAGGACCCCGTCGAAGAGGGCCTGGTGGGCCTCCGCGTTGGCCTGGCGCCCCTGGATGTGGCTGCCGTCGAAGGCGACATAGTCCACGTCCTCCGTGAAGCATGCGGCGTAGGCCTGGGCGTCGCCCTGGTTCCAGCATTCGTAGAGTTGGTGCATGCGCTCGCGGATGGCGGCGGCGTCAGTGGTTGGGGACATGGGGCATGAGTAAGGCCGCTGGGGTCCTCTCCACCAGTGATGGTCCATGATGGTTAGAATCACGGGCGTGAATCTCTCCGCCATCGACCTCAACCTGTTCCTCGTGCTGCACGCGGTGCTGGAGTCCGGCAGCGCGACCGGTGCGGCGCGGGAACTCCACGTCACGCAGTCCGCGGTGAGCAACGCGCTGGCCCGGCTGCGGGACGTGTTGGGGGATCCGCTGGTGGTGCGCAGTGGACGCGGGCTGGTGCCGACGCCCCGGTGTGAGGAACTGCGGCCGTTCATTGCGTCCGCCGTGAGTCAGCTCCAGTTGGCGCTGGAGGGAGGGCAGGGCTTCGAGCCGGAGACGTGCACGCGGACCTTCACGCTGGCGGGCGCGGACCACCACGGAGTCTCGGACGTGCCGAAGCTCGCGGCGCTGTTCGCGAAGCGTCTTCCCGCTGCGCTCCTACGGGTCGTGAGCATCGACTACCTCGTGGAGCGGGACGGGCTCACCACGGGAGCGGTGGACGTGGCCCTGGGGCCCCCGGAGGCCACGGGGCCGGGCTGCCACGCGGAACCGCTGTACACGGATGACGCCGTGCTGCTCGTGCGCAAGGACCATCCGCGCATCCGGGGCAAGACACTGACGAAGGCGCTCTACAACACGGCGAAGCACATCGACCTGCACCTCGCCGAGGGGCGTCCGGGCATTGGCGCCCAGCAGCATGCACGCATCCTCAAGGAGCACGGGCTGACGCGAGAGGTGGGGCTCGCGGTGCCGCACTTCTTCGCGGCGGCAATGGCGGCGGCCCGCTCGGACCTGGTGGCGGGAGTGCCCCGCCGCGTCGCCAAGGCCTTCTGCGACATGCTGCCCCTGCGCACGGTGGAGATGCCCTTTCCCTCACCGCGCATGACCAAGAGCCTCATCTGGCACACCCGGACGGACGCGGATCCGGGTGCGCGCTACTTCCGTACGCTTGTCGTTGATGTGCTGCGACAAGTCGAATAGAGAACAACCAATTGTTGCCTGCTCAGGCGCTATTTGAGCTGCTCAGTAATCTCTGGAATTCTGCTGCTGACATGTTTTGTAATCCGAAGGCCTTTCGAACATGGTTGAAGGCTCTTTCCAGAAAGAGAAGTTGGCTCTCTGCGGACCAGTCTTCTCGCCGATCTTCAAAAAACGCGGCGTCCTTGAGTGCGAGCACTTGGTCGCGCTGAAATCGGGCAGCCCAGCGGACTCCCTGGAGTCCAACGACGCCCGCTTCAATTGTAAATGGGCCGGTAGCGCCAAAGTGCTGCAAGGTCGAGAGTGATTTGTTTAGAAACGTGCGCCACTGTTTGAGGAGATATTCATAGGAGAGAAAAATTCCCTCTGGAGTTTGCGTCAATGCGTCAGCATCGAAACCCCAGATCTCGCCTGTGTCGTCAAACCATTGGGTTGCTGTGCTGGCGTGCCAAACGTCATCAAGTTTTGAACCCACTGTTCGAAAAAGCGCGCCATCGGCATTGACGCCGAATGTTCCATTGTTCCATCTGCCTAGGGGGGTGAATCCCAGGTCATTGGGTCTGCCGAGCATTGCTGCTGCTCCAGGCATTGTTCCATTCCACCCTCCGGGAATTACTCGTAGATATGCGCCTGACGAACTCGCTAGCTGGGCGGTTTCATTGGTGTTGCTGAGCGAATTGCGATTCCATACTCGTCGATCCGAGCCAAACCACACTCCTCTGTTTGTGCCGTGAGGGCGTCTTTTTGATGTTGCGTGGGAAGGGGCGGAGAGGCCTGTCTCATTGTTTGGAGCTACAGAGGGTGTCAATGTGGCGATGCTTGGCACGGGGGGAACAACCGTTGAGTTGGCGGATACTGGTGGAGCCAGCTTGTCAGCCACTTCAGTCCAGAGTCGAATTGCCGCATCGTGGCTCGGGACAATGATGGGTCGGAGCGGTGTTCCGCTGATCAGTTCGGTTGAAGGGCGCCCATTGAGCTGAAATCTGAGAAAATCATTCCATCCTGCCTCAAGCATGATTGCTCGCCATGGCTGGAGGCGCTCTCGTTCTGATTGGCCAAGTTGGTCGAGCCACGTCAGGATTCTCGGATCCATCATGGAGCAGCCGAAAAACACAAACGCATTTTGCGTGCGCATGAGATTGAGTTGCGCTTCGAGTCGGGAGTATCGAGTGTTGAACTCGCTGTATGACTGCCCGGATAGAATGGCTGACTGCCAGTCTGCGCGATCCCCATGAATTTTTAATAGGCGAGGGGTGTCTGGGGTGGCTACGACCCGGAAGTTCCTATCTAGTTGTTGTTCCGTTACATGGACGTTAGCGTCGGCAAAGGCGCGCTCAAGCAAGTCATCATAGTTTGTCGTAATGATCGTGCGGATACTTCCTGCCTTCACCAGTCGGGCAAGTGAGCGATGGAAGGGGGTCGGAGTGCGTGGAGGGGCGAGCCTTTGCTCTAGCACTCGTTCCAGGGCTGACCTCCCCATTGAGCGGACGAAGGCATCGACGACTTCCGTAAAATCTTTATCTAGTGGCAGCGGATCGTCTGCGGCATCTTGAAGCGCGGCTAGTAGGGCTTTCGTACCTGGGTAGCCCGCAGCCTGTGAGGCGCCAGCCCCTACCCAGACTATTGGGTGAAAGGTTTGGATCATCCGCAGCAGCACTTCAGGACTTGCGGCTATAGGCGCATGCTGCTCTGCGTTCATGCTTGGTTGGGTTTCAGGCGCTGCTTGCTGGAGTGGCAATGGTGGAGCTTGGGTTGGGGTGGCTTGAGTGTCAGTTGCGAGGGAGGCGTCGTAGATGCCCTGAGGCTCGCCTTCGGGATTTTTTATCTTGCTACTGACAGTGCAGAGTATCTTTAGTCGAGCCAAGGCTGAATTCAGGTGGGGAGCACGTTTGGGCTGCGGCCCGCCTGGAATCTCGCCTAGTAGGTGTTTGAGAAGCTGAATCTTCTGATGTTGGCCGCTATTGTTTAAAATGGAGTAGACAAGATCGGTGCTTCGAAGAATGGCCCCAGGGGTGTCTATTCCGACATCTTCCGAGATGCTGCGAAGTGCTGTCTGGGTAAATTTTTCGCCGAGCAGTTTCCCTAAGAGAGCTTCGGCCTCAGCATTGTTCGGCCAACTGAGATCATCGCTTCCCTGTTCGTCGTCCATGTGTTCGTGCCCTCGAAAGTCCAAGTCAGCTGAATCGAAATTTCTTCGCCGCCATTTATAGCAGTAGCAGCTTGCCATAGGCGAGGATTGTAGAGTCTGGTGGTTGCTGCTGACGGCATCAACCTGAGGCGGCGGAGCCCAATCAGCCGTAGTGGAGTTTGTTGCTTTTGGTTCAGTGCGCTTAGGCACAACCATCGCCGTATGCAGGCGAATGGCCTGTTGTTGGACGTGACGCCACCGTAAACGCGCACGTCTCCGGAACCCTGTTCGCCAGTGATAGTGAAGCACTGCGGCACCTGGCACTCACAGGCGCGGTACTCGCGCGAATCGCGGCGTTCCAGGTGCGTGATGATCTGAAGGCCGGACGGCTCAGCGCGGTGCTGGAGGAGCGCAACCCGGGAGACACCGTCGTCTTCCACGCTGTGTTCCTGGAGCCTACGAAGCACCTCCCTGCGCGCATCCGGGGGGCTCGACTACTTCGCCGAAGTGGGCATGGGCTGACTGCCCACGCCTATTCCTCCAGCGGTCCGCTGCTCAGCCAGAACGCACGGTTGCCGCTGCGAAGCGCCTTCTCCAGGAACTCCGCGAAGGACGATGCAACAGGCACCAGTTCGGGGAACGTCTCGTGCCACGCGTCGAAGAGGGGGTAGCGACCAGACTCACTTCGTGCCACGTCCAGGACGACGAAGTCGGAGTCCTGCATATCGACCAGCGTGTAAAGAGACGCCGCACCAGCCGCGTCCCTGTCATTGCCACGGATGGCAACGCGCGCCCGTTCAATGCGCTCCAACGGCAGCATGTGGTAGTGCACATCCGGGAGCGGGGCGAAGAGCGTCGCTCCGTTGCAGTGCAGATAGAAGGCTCGCAGGTCCTCGTCCAGCTTCCACCCCATGCGCGCTTCAAAGGCCGTGATCTGCGCGGGTGTGGCGGGTGGACGGGGGAAGTGAAGGCGGGAGACTTCGGTCAGCAGGTTTTCCATGAAGACGGGAGCTCTCAACCCACGCCCTAATTCTCTGGCGGTTCACTGCTCAGCCAGAACGAGCGGTTGCCGCTGCGAAGCGCCTTCTCCAGGAACTCCTCGAAGGACTCCGCGATGCACGGTGCTTCGTCTGGATACGTCTCGTGAAACGCGTCGAACAGTGGGTAGCGACCGTTCTTCGCAGCAGCCACGTCCAGGATGACGAAGTTGGTGTCCTGCATGTCCACGAGCGTGTAGTGCGACGACGCTCCGTCCTCCTCCTCCTCCGAGCCTCTGATGGCACGCCGTGCACGCTGAATCTCGTCCAGCGGGAGGACCCGATACTTGGCGTCCGGCAACGTTTCGAAAAGCGTGCATCCGTCGCAGTGCAGGTAGAAGGCGCGCAAATCCGCGTCCAGGTTCCAGCCGACGCGCGCCTCAAAAGCGGCGATCTGCGTGGGTGTCGCGGGCGGACGCGGGAAGTGGAGGCGGGAAACTTCCGCCAGCAGTGAGTCCATGGCCATGAGCGCTCCTCAATCCACGTAGGGCCGCTCAGGCCCGGGCGTCAACCACTTGCCTCCTGGTGCATAGCAGGCAGGGTATTCCTTGTTGAAGACGCCGTGCACGTCGCCAGGTACTGGCAGCACGTTGTCCCGCGCCACCGGTGCGCCGCCGTGGCCCAGGTCGAAGATGTGGTGCCCAGCCCATGGCACACCGTTGGGGTTGGTCGGCCAGTCGCCGAATTCAGAACTCCACTCGCGCCGGTAGCGCGCACGCGCATTGTCCCAGGTGTCCCGTCGCCATTTTCCGTCCGATACCGTCGGGTAGTCGCAGCAGCAATGTGTGATGGCCAGCCGACCACCGGCCTCCGCGGGCAGGAACAGGTAGCGTCCCTTCCAGTCGCCTTTGATGTCGGCCAGCCACATGCAGCCCATGAGCGCATGCCCCTGTGCCGCGCACTTGGACTCGCAGCGGGACAAGAACGCCGCGCTGCACTGCCAGGGTCCGTAATAGATGGTCGTCTGGAGTTGTCCGCCGTCAGGCGTGCTGACCGTTCCCACCCACTTCGCCATGGCTGGCTTGCCCATCGTGCCGACAGTGGCCGAGCCACACCCGAAGAGCACAAGTACGATTGCTGCAAGAGCGGCACATCGAATCGGCAGACTGGCTTTCATGGCGACGCGTGATAGCGCGGCATGCCCGCGTTCGTCGCGACCTGTCCCGGCGGTCCTTCCACGCCATGGATGAACGTGTGCTGCTCCATGTTCACAGCTTCGTGGAAGTCCGGCTCGCCTTTCCCACCGTTCCAGTCCACGCGGTCCATCCGGATGATGCGTGACGAATACGGCAGCAGCGTCGCCGGATCCGTCACCAGCTCCAGTTCCACGTGCGCGTACCTTCCCTTGGTCTCGTCCGTCTGTCCGACAGGTTCACGGACGAGCTTCAGCTTCACGCACCTGGGTTCCGGCACCGCGTCGGAGCAGGGCACTCCCACGTCCAGCCGGACGCGTTCCTCCGCGGGGACCTCCTCGGTCTTCTTGCGGCCCGTGCCCACGGACATCGTCATGGGCACGACGTGCGTCATCCCGGGCGTGAAGCTCGCTCCGTGCCAGCTTCCAACCCACTCGTCCCAGCGGTTGCGCGCCTCTCGCTCCAGCCCGTTGGTGAGCGCCTTCGCCATCTGCGCCTTCTTCCCGGGACTCACCGGCAGCGCGTCCAGCAGGTCCTGGCCGGGGCCTTCCTCCAGCGGATCAATTCCCTGGAACTCTCCCTGCGCATCGATGATGGACGTTGCCAGGGGCTCCACGAAGGCAGGGAAGGGCGCCTCAATCACTTCCACGTCCTGGATGATCAACCGCCGGCGGCCCTGCTCATCCCCGGGCCCCAGCCGCATCGCGTACCGGCGCTGCGCCGTCATCCGGCCGCTCCAGTCCGACCGGACGTCCACTGTGTGCATCACCCGGATGGTGGACTGCTCCGGCCACGCGAAGCGCAGCGTCACCAGGTCCTTTCCCTTCGCGCCACCCACCGTGGCGCAGCCGAAGACCCCGGAGGACAGCGCTGCGATGACGAGCCACGGGCGCGGGACGGAGAGCATGTCCCGCCACGATAACAACGCCCGTCCCTCCGCGCGGCACGGTGTCTTACCCGGGCCGCGCGGACCGGACACTCAGGCCATGGCCGCCGTCGCACCGCGCCGCAGGCCCGCGTACTCCAGCGCCGCGAACAGCGCGACCGCCAGCGCCTGCGCCGTGACGAACGCCATTCCCAGCCCCGTGGGCGCCGTCGGCCCGTGCGTCATCAGCAGCACGCTGTCCACCACCCACAGCGCGTTCACCGCGACCACGAACCACACCGGCCACGCGGACAGGTGGGCCCTCGACGCCAGGTAGCCGAGCAGCATCGCGAACGGAATGAGCCCCAGCCCCGCCGCTCGCAGGAGCGCCGGCTCCAGGCCCAGCAGCGGACCCATGGGGCCCGCGGCCGCCGCCATCAACACGCCCATGGCTCCACTGGCGACTGCGTCCAGCAGCAGCGCGCGGCGCAGAAAGGTTCCCGACACGTTCTTGACGCTCATGGCACACGAATCCTTGCAATGGGTGGACGCGGCGGCGGCCGTGATGGCCGTCCGTCGACGGTGCACAAGATGCGAGCCGGCTCGCGCGGTGTCGATTACCTCCGAGGGAATGGAAGCGATGACGTGCGCCCCCTATCTTCCTTCCCATGACGAGCCTTCAGCAGAGCCGCCCCGTGGGAGAACTGCTGCGCGGCTGGCGCCAGCGGCGCGGGCTGAGCCAGATGGACCTCGCGTTGCGCGCGGAGGTCTCCACCCGTCACGTGAGCTTCCTGGAGACCGGCCGCTCCCAACCCAGCCGCGACATGCTGCTCCACCTGGCGGAGGAACTGGACGTGCCCCTGCGAGACCGCAACAGCCTGCTCGTCGCCGCGGGCTTCGCGCCCGTCTTCGCCGAGCGCCCCCTGGAAGACCCCGCCCTCAATGCCACGCGCGAGGCCGTGGAGCTGGTGCTCGCGGGCCATGAGCCGTACCCCGCGCTGGCGGTGGACCGGCACTGGACGCTCGTCACCGCGAACCGCGCCGTGGGCGTCCTGCTGGCGGACGTGGCGCCGGAGATGCTCCAGCCTCCCGTCAACGTCCTGCGCCTGAGCCTGCACCCGAACGGGCTCGCACCGCGCATCGAGAACCTGCGCCAGTGGCGTGACCACGTCCTCCACCGTCTGACGCGGCAGGTGGATGTCTCCGCGGATGCCACGCTCGCGGCGCTGCTGGAGGAGCTGCGCGGCTACCCGGTGCCGGAGGCCGCGCCGGATGCGAACTCACGCGACTTCGCGGGCGTGGTGGTGCCGCTGCGCATCCGCACGTCGCTGGGGCGCCTGTCCCTGTTCAGCACCACCACGGTGTTCGGCACGCCCGTGGACATCACGCTCGCGGAGCTGGCCATCGAGTCGTTCTTCCCGGCGGACCCGGAGACCGCCGAGGCGCTGCGGCGGGCCGCGACCGAGCGGGCCCGCCAGGACACCTGAGCCACTACGGCTTCACGCGCACCGTGCGCAGCGCCGTGCCCCAGGACACGACCTGATCCAGGAGCGTGTTCACCTGCTTCTCCTTGGCCGGGTCCGGCTTGAAGACGGTGTAGTGCTCGAAGTCCGTGGAGAGGAACAGCTGCACCTGCGCCCGCACCGTGGCCATCTGCAGCTCCGCGGCGACCAGGCGCAGCTGCTCCACCGCGCGCACGCCGCCCGCGCTGCCGTAGCCCACGAAGCCGGCGGCCTTGTTGTTCCACTCGGCATAGACGAAATCGAGCGCGTTCTTCAGCGCGCCGGACGTGCCGTGGTTGTACTCGGGCGTGACGAACACGTACGCGTCGTAGCCCTCCACCGTCGCGCTCCACCGCTTCGTGTGTTCCTGGGTGTACTTGCGCATGGACGGCGGGGTCGGTTCGTCCAGGAGGGGCAGGTTGAAGTCCTGGATGTCGACGATGTCGTACGCGGCGTCGCTGCGCTTCTTCGCGATGTCGTGGACCCAGGCCGCGACCTTGTCCGCCTTGCGTCCGGGCCGCGTGCTGCCGACGACGATGGCCACCTTGATCATGTGCGGGCTGCTCCTGTGGAACGGAAAGGACGGCATCTTCACCGTCTCCACCCGGCGGCAAGAGCGCTTCGCCCGGGGTGTGTCCTGATTCGACCAGAGCGCGTCCGCCCGGAAGGTGGCGCAAGCCCCGACCCTGGGCTAAGCGTACAGGCAACTTCCCCGGCTGCTTCCTTGCACCGGGACGGCCCCTTCGATACCGATCACCACCGTGAACGACGACACGCCTGATTCCGCGCAGGAGCTGGCCGATGTGCTCCAGGACGTGCGCCGCCACCTCCTCTGGCAGGAGGAGACCGCGGGCCGCTCGCTCCTCGTCGACGCGAAGCTCGCCGCCGAGCTCCAGCAGCAGCGCGCCGCCACCTCGTCCGTGCGCTCGATGATCGCCCGCACCAAGGC
>NZ_RAWL01000337.1:0-9587 GCF_003668885.1 Corallococcus sp. AB049A
ACCTGGAGCCCCGCCCGGCGCAGCGCGAAGGCCTGCACGTTGCCGAGCATCGCCCCCACGACGGCGTAGCCCCCCAGCTCCGCGAGCCGGTGCACCACGCCCTGCTCCACCATGGACAGCCGCCAGACGGCCGCGGACGACAGCACCGCCTCCAGCAGACGGGCCCCGTCCTCCGCCTGCATCAGCGGAAGGAACAGCCCCGCCACCGTGGCCACCGCCACGAGGAGTACCTGCGACAGACGTGCGCCCATGCCCGGCAGTCTGCGCGACTCCCGCCGTCCAATGCCATCCAGGGGGCCCACCTCCTGCCCTCCGGCCAACGAAGGTGTCGCCCGGTGGAGGTGGATGTACGGCGCGACAGGACCCCACGGGCACGTGGGCGCCGGGACAGCGGCCCCGCATCCAGGTGTGGATGCGCACCGCGAAGCGCGGCCGGGTCGTGGCCTTCCGCACGTACCTGCGCACCTTCCTGCATGAGCTGTGTCACCTGGACTTCCTCTGGCTGGAGCTGCCCTCCTCCTTCCACACGGAGGGCTTCTTCCAGCGCGAGTCGAGCCTCTTCGGGCAGCGGGTGCCCCCGGCGACAGGGGTGGAGGGCCGTGAAGCGCAGGACACTGGGAAATGGAGCACGAGCACAAGGCGCGGCCGGCGCTAGATTGCCGCCCCTATGGCGCATCCCACCGACGACAAGAACTTCCGTCTGCCCACCACCCTCCGCCCGCGCCGCTACCAGGCGACAGTGACCCTGGACCTGGAGGGGCGCAGCTTCGCGGGTGAAGAGCGCGTGGAGCTGGAGCTGTCCCAGCCCACGACGGAGATCATCCTCCACGCCAACGCGCTGGAGCTGGGCGAGGTCACCTTCCGCGCCGGCAACGACGTGCGCAAGCCCACGTCCAAGCGCGTGTCGACGGTGAGCGAGACGGTGGTGCTCACGTTCGACGCGCCCCTGCCCGCGGGCAGCGCCACGCTGGAGGTGCCGTGGACGGGGCGCTTCAGCGACGGCCTGCGCGGCCTGTACGCGGCGGGCAAGGTGGCCGCCACGCAGTTCGAGGCCGCGGACGCGCGGCGGCTGTTCCCCTGCTTCGACGAGCCGGCCTTCAAGGCGCGCTGGGCGCTCACGGTGCGCGTGCCGGAAGGCCACACGGTGCTGGGCAACGGCCGCGTGGTGAAGGACGAGAAGGACGGGGCGCTGCGCAAGGTGACGTTCGAGGAGACGGAGCTGCTCAGCTCGTACCTCATCGCGCTGGTGGTGGGCCCGCTGGTGGGCACGCCCGAGGAGAAGGCGGAGGGCATCCCGGTGCGCACGTGGGCGCTGCCGGAGAAGGCGCACCTGGCGAAGTTCGGTCAGGACGCGGCGCTCCAGGTCCTGCCCCGGCTGCAGGACTACTTCGGGCTGCCGTATGCCTTTGGCAAGGTGGACCAGGTGGGCATCCCGGACTTCGAGGCGGGCGCCATGGAGAACGCCGGCCTCATCACCTACCGGGAGGTCGCGCTGCTGTTGGACCCGGCCACCGCCCCCCTGTCCGTGCAGAAGCGCGTGGCGGAGGTGGTGACGCATGAGCTTGCGCACCAGTGGTTCGGCAACTGGGTGACGATGGTGTGGTGGGACGACCTCTGGCTCAACGAGGCGTTCGCGACGTGGATGGCCTTCAAGATTGTCGACCAGTGGCGGCCGGACTGGCGCATGTGGCTGGACTTCGACGCGCACCGGGCGAGCGCCCTGGCGCTGGACGCGCTCAAGTCCACGCACCCCATCCACGGCGAGGTGCGCAACGCGGGCGAGGCGGGTGAGAGCTTCGACGCGATTACGTATGAGAAGGGCGGCGCGGTGCTGCGGATGATTGAAGGGTTCCTGGGAGAGGGCCCCTTCCGCGAAGGCATCCGGCTGTACATGCGCAAGCACGCGCGCGCGAACGCGGTGAAGGAGGACCTGTGGAACGCGCTGGGTGAAGCGGCGAAGCAGCCGGTGAACGAGCTGGCCACCAAGTGGATTGGCCAGAGCGGCTTCCCGCTGGTGTCGGTGAAGGTGGAGGGGCGGAAGGTGACGCTGTCGCAGCGGCGCCTCTACTCGGAGCCGGGGGTGACGAGCGCGGAGACGTGGCCGGTGCCCATGGTGCTGCGCTTCGAGGACGCGGGCGGCGTGCGCGAGCAGCGGGTGCTCTTCCGCGACGCGAAGACGACGGTGACGCTGGAGGGCGGCGCGGGGGACGTGAAGTGGCTGTGCGCCAACGGCGGCTCCACGGGCTTCTACCGGGTGGCGTACGAGAAGCCGGCGCTGGACGCGCTGGTGGCGAACCTGGGGACGCTGGTGCCGTCAGAGCGCATCTCGCTGCTCGCGGACACGTGGGCGCTGGTGCGCGCGGGGCAGGCGCCGGTGGCGGACCTGTTGGACCTGGCGGCGCGCTTCGGGGACGAGGAGGACGAGGCGGTGCTGGACGAGCTCATCGGGCGGCTCGGCTACATCGACAACCGGCTGACGGAGGGCGAGGACCAGCAGCGCTTCCGCCGCTGGGTGGAGGGGCTGTTGGGCGGCGGCCTGAAGAAGCTGGGCTGGCAGGCGGCGCCGGGTGAGCCGGACCGGGTGAAGCTGCGCCGCGCGGCGCTGGTGCGCGCGGTGGGCGGGCTGGCGCGCAGTCCGGAGGTGCTGGCGCAGGCACGTCCGCTGGTGCAGCGGATGCTCCAGGGAGACAAGGCCGCGCTGGACGCGAACCTCCTGGACACGGCGGTGGGCATGGTGGCGCGCGCGGGCGACACGGCGCTCTTCGAGGACCTGCTGCAGCGGATGCCGAAGGAGCCGGACCCGGCGACGCAGCGGCGCTACCTGATGGCGCTGACGTCCTTCGAGGACGCGACGCTGGCGGAGCGCGCCCAGGGGCTGTTGTTCACGGAGACGGTGAAGACGCAGGACGTGGCCAGCTTCGCGACGGGCCTGTTGGGCAACCGCACCGGCCGCGACGCGTGGTGGGCGCAGCTGCAGAAGCGCTGGAAGGACCTGGTCTCGCGCACGGGAGCGGCGCCCATGCTGCTGCGCCGGGTGGTGGAGGGCCTGGGCCTGTTGCGCACGCGCGAGCAGCTGGAGCAGATGAAGGCGCTGCTCCAGGCGAACCCCATCCCGGAGGCCCAGCAGGCCACGGCGCAGACGCTGGAGCGGCTGACCCAGGACGTGGCCCTGCGCGAGCGCGTGGCCCCGGAGGTGTCCGCGTGGATCAAGCGCCAGCCGTGAGGTGAGTACGCGCTGGGAGGGGTGATGTGGAGATCACTTCTGTTCTGCATGGCCTGGGGGCTTGGATGCGCGGCCTCCAGGCCTCCGGTGGGCGTCGTTCAACCGCCTCCCGGTGAGCGCCTGGAGCGCATCGCCGGTCCCCCTCCTGGCTACGGCCCCTATCCGACCTACTCCGATGCGCTGATTGCGGCCTGCCCGTTGATCCTGAAACAACCCCAGGCCACCGCGGGCCGTCCGGGCGACCAGGAATTTCCGCTGCGCTGGAGGCTCTCGAAGGAATACTGCGCCTGGGTCTACTACACGCCGGATCAGCAATTTGAATTGAGCATGCTCGCGACCAGCGCGGTTCAGGACGATCCACGCAAGAGGAGCTGCGCGCTGCCGGCCGTCGTGGAGGATCCTCGTCACCCACCGGAGAGCCTGGGTTACGTCTTCATCCTCCACAACCATCCCTTCGAGAACGAGCTCTCCGATTTCGACATCCGGTTCGCCGTCGCCATGGCGGACGTCCATGGCCTGAGCGTGAACACCCGGGCGGGTTCCGTCCCTTTGTCCATCATCGCGTTCTTTTCCAAGGGCCACGACCCCACGCAGCCCACCTGCGATGGCTTCTTCCAGTACGTTCCCGGCACCGGGCAGATCATCCGGTGGACCGCACAGGAGAAGGGGCGATGGCAACGAAAGCAGATCGCCACGCTCACCTGGCTCGATGACACGAACTACCGCATCCAACGGCAGTAGGGGCTCCCTCCTCATGCGCATGAGCACGCTCTTCATCGTGTCCGGCCTGATGCTCGGTGGCTGCATGAAGGCCCATCGCCCCGTGCTGGTGGAAGCCGAGCCGTCGCTTGTCTTTCCTTCCTTCTTCGCTGGCACCAGCGAGCCCCTGGGAAGCGCTGGAAGCACATATGTATTGGACGGCGCCGTCCTGCGCGCGCTCTCCCTATCCGTCGAAGATTTCCTTCCCCCCACTGCATCCTCAACGCCCTGCTGGGACCGGCCTGAGTCCCATCGCTATCGGATCGTCCGTGAGCCAGGCGTCGTCTTCATCCGGATTGAAGAGGATCCCGCTGCCTGTGGCCGCCAGGTCCCCGCCCTGCACTCCGGAGCGCGCTATGCATTCAGCGACGATGGCCGGCTTCTACGGCGCCTGATTGATGGCGAGCCGGAGAACTCTCCTGACCAGACGTCCCCCAAGGACGACGCGGGCGAGGATGCGCCACCCGGCACGCTCCCACCTCCAGGCCCCCAGCCGGGAGGCCCCCCTCCTCGTTTCTCCCATGCCCCAGACGGCGGCACTCGGGCCATGATGCCCGCGCCGCCAGTGGAGCCGAGTCCCCCTCCTGATGGTGGCCCTGGAACCCCATGAAGACCACGCTCACGCCCGAAGCCTCCGCCGCCTCCCGTGAGGCCCTGCGCCGCGCCAACGTGGCATTCACCCACGCCTATCCGGGTGAGTCCTCCCGGCGCCAGCCCGTGCACACCGTGTACGGCGGCGCCCACCTCTTCCGCGCGAACACGGCCCGGAAGATGGGGGACCTGGCGCTCGCGGCGCTGCGCGATTACGCCGCCGACGGCTCCCAGCTGGCCCATGGCCTGGGCCTGCCCCAGCGCGGCGGCTTCGCCCAGCGCGTCCATGACCGCGTCGTGGACAAGCTCCAGCGCGAACCCGTGGAGGACTTCCGCATCGACTTCGAGGACGGCTACGGCCACCGCCCCGACTCCGAGGAAGACGCCCACGCCGTCGCCGCCGCGACCGAAGTGGCCCGCGGCCTGGAGCAGGGCTCGCTGCCGCCATTCATCGGCATCCGCGTGAAGTCCTTCACGGAGGAGCTCTACGCGCGGGCCTCGCGCACGCTGGACCTCTTCGTCACCGCGTTGCTGGAGCAATCCGGTGGCAGACTGCCTCCGTCCTTCGTCGTCACCCTGCCCAAGGTCACCGTGCCCGAGCAGGTGACCGCCCTGGCCAAGCTCCTGTCGGAGCTGGAGTCCGCCCACCAGCTGCCTCCCGGCGCGCTCGCGCTGGAGCTGATGGTGGAGACGCCCCAGGCCCTCTTCGACGCGCGCGGCCGGCCGCACCTGCGCTCGCTCGTGGAGGCCGGCGAGGGCCGCTGCTCGCACGTGCACCTGGGCGTCTACGACTACACCGCCGCCCTGGACATCAGCGCGCACATGCAGCACATGCGGCACCCCGCCTGTGACTACCTGCGCGACACCGTGCAGGTGCTCCTCGCGGGCAGCGGCGTGCGCCTGTCCGACGGCGCCACCAACGTCATGCCCGTGGGCCCCCACCGCAAGCAGGGCGACACCGCGCTCCTGCCCACCGAGCGGCGTGAGAACACCGACGCCGTGCACCGCGCGTGGCAGGTGGCGTACCGGCACACGCGCCACTCGCTGGAGCGCGGCTACTACCAGGGCTGGGACCTGCACCCCGCCCAGCTCCCCGTGCGCTACGCCGCCGTCTACGCCTTCTTCCTGGAGGGCCTGGAGCAGGCGTCCCAGCGCCTCAAGGCCTTCGTGGACAAGGCCGCCCAGGCCACCCTGCTGGGCGACGTGTTCGACGACGCCGCCACCGGCCAGGGCCTGCTCAACTTCTTCCTGCGCGGCCTGGCCTGCGGCGCCCTCACGGAGGAGGAAGCCCGCGCCACCGGCCTGACGCTGGAGGAGCTGCGAAGCCGCTCCTTCCGCGGCATCGTCCAGGGCCGCGCGAGCGCGTCACGCTGACGCGGGCGGCTGCCCCGGAGGCGTCGCGCTCCGGGGCCCCAGCCACTCGCGCGCGACGGCCACGTCCACCGCGAGGATGCCCAACAGGAACAGCCACGGCCCCGGCCGCGACGACAGGCCCGTCAGCGCCCAGACGGTGATGAGCCCCGCGAGCACCGCCGGCACCACCGGGGGCAGCGCCTCCCGCGCGCGCCGCACCGACCCCAGCACGCCCAGCGCCAGCAGCCCCAGCACCACGCCCGTCGAGCCCAGCCGGCCGCGCCCCGTCCCCGCGCCCTGCGCCGACGACGGGAACACCAGCGTGTTGAACTTCCACGTGTCGTGGTCCTGGATGTCCCAGGCGAAGTTGTCGTCGATGGTGATGTTGCGCTCGCGCTGCAGGTGCGCCGTGGGCACCAGCGAACCCGTCCACGCCGAGCTCCACGGCAACAGCAGCCCCACCGCGCACGCCGCCACGCCCGCGAACACCCACCGCTTCAGCCGCACGTCCGCCGGCCGCCGCGTCAGCGACGGCTCCGCCAGCGGCGACGCCTGGAACGCCTTCCACTGCACGAAGCCCAGCACCACCGCCGCCAGCACCCACAACAGCGGCGCCACGCCCAAGCCCAGCGACAGGAACGCCTGCGTCACCGTGAGCGCGGTGAACATGGGCAGGAACGCCGGATGCGCGGCCCACTTCACCGCCGGCACCAGCGCGTCCGGCAGCTTCCGGCCCGCGGCCAGCCACTCGCGCGCGCCCAGCATGCCGGCGCCCACCAGCATCAACGCCGCCCACGGCAGCCCCAGCCCGCCACCAATGAAGGGCAGCACCGGCACCACCACCGCCGCCACCACCAGCCCGGAGCCGAGCAGCGGCAGCGAGCCCCCGGGCAGCCGCTCGCGCAGCCTCGGGTCGTCCAGCACGTCCTGCACCGCGCGGCCCGCGGAGTCCGCCGCCCGCTGCGCCTTGTCCGCGACGTCGTCCATCACCGGCGAACCAGGCGCGTTCACGTCCCCGCCGCAGTGGGGACACGTCCGCGACGACAGGCCTTCAGGGAGCGGCTGACCACAATGCGGGCAGGACATGGGGTGGAGTCCTCCTCAGGTGAGACAGGAGCGCGAAAGCCTACACCGTGCCCCGTCGCATCCATGAACCATCACCCGGGCTTCGCCCCTCCCGCACGCCCGGCCGCTACCAGAGCATGTCCTGGTCCTCGGTGACGCCGGGGACGTTGGACAGCTTCAGCTCCTGGCCGCCCACGCGCAGGGTGCCCTCGAAGAAGCCCACGGGCTGGGCGAAGTGGCTCACCACCAGGCGCAGGTTGCGCTCCTCCCGGTGCACGTAGATGGGCTTGAAGCGCAGGTCCACCGCGCCGTCCGCCGTCGTCAGGCGCCACGGGTCCAGCAGCTCCTTCGCGTCGTATTCGAAGTGCGCGCGGCCTACCGGATAGAGCCGGTCTCCCAGCCAGACCGCGTTCTCGTTGGCCTCGGTGGCGCCCTCGTTGAAGCCCTCCACCAGGTTGAGCCCCACGGGCGTGCCGTCCGGAAGCCGTCCGGCCGCGAAGGCCCAGCGCCAGGCGGTGTGCCGCGCCAGGTAGCCCTGCGTGTAGTCCATGCCGCCCACGCCGCCGTCCAAACGGAAGCGCCGGCCGCCCGCCTCCAGGCTGCCGAAGGCCAACAGGCCGCTGCGCTTCTGGGTGACGTTGACCAGCCCGTCGCCCTGCACCGGCGCGATGACGGTGAGGGCCGGAGGGCCGCCCGCGACCAAGAGGTCGCCGTTCCACTGGAACGACTGGAGCGACTGCGTGCGCATGCGGCTGACGTCCACCTCGACCTGGTAGCGCTCGTCGGACTCGCCGCGCTTCACGGACATGCGTCCGCCCAGCGTGCGGAAGGCCGCGACCAGCCCCGCGCCCGGCTTGTCACTCACCTCCGCGAGCGGCCCGGGCACGCCCAGGAAGCTCACGTCGCACAGGGGCTTCTTCTCCTGGAGGTCCACCGCGACAGCGAAGGCGTTGGCCGTGTAGCCCAGGTCCACCACCGCGAAGAGGGCCGCCACCTCCTGCGTGGCGACGAAGGTGTAGTGCCAGCGCTTGCGCTTCAACAGCCGCGTCGCGCGCCCCGGCGCCCACTTCCCCAACAGCCGGGGCAGGTCCACCTCCGGCAGCTCTCCCTGGTACGTGCCGAACCGCGGTTCCCCCGCCGTGGAGGCCACCGAGTTCGGGGCGAAAGGCAGCAGGGCTTCTCGTTCACGCTCGAGCGTCATCGCGAAACATTGGATGGCACTTCGCCAGCGCTGTCACGCGAACAAGCGGCCCAAGTTGTGCCCTGAAAACACTCGGGGCCGCGCGTGCCTGCCCGCTAGCTCCTGCCGAAGATGATGCGCTCCTCGGTCAACAGACGCGTGGTGAAACGCAGGGCCAGAAGCGCCACCACCACGCACGACGCGAACGCGAGCAGGAAGGGCACCAGCCCCAGCGACTCGCCGCGCATCACCTCGCCCGCGAGCAGCTCCTGCCCCAGCACCGGCACCGCGAACATCCACGTCTGCGTCTGGATGGGGGACAGCGCCAGCATCATCCCGGGCAGCGTGGGCAGCACCATCAGGAGCGACAGGTAGGTCTGCGCCTCCTTGAACGAACGTGCATACGTGGACACCCACATCTGGACAGCGGACGCGGCCAGGACCAGCGGCATCACCGCGGCCAGCATGCCCAGCGCGGCCGGCGCGTCGAAGCGGGCGCGCACGCCCAGGTCCTCCAGCGGCACGCGCTTCACCACCAGGAAGTAACCCACCAGACACAACAGCACGCCCGTGCCCGCCATGGCGCAGGTGGCCAGCCACTTGCCCGCCACCACCGCGCCGCGAGGAGCGGGGTTGAGCAGCAGGGGCTCCAGCGAGCCGCGCTCGCGCTCACCCGCCATGGTGTCGCTGGCCAGCTGCATGCCGCCCGCGAACGCCGCCATCACCAGGAACAGCGGGATGGTGGTGAGCACCGTGGCCGCGGTGCGCTCGGGCGTGGACAGGTCCAGTTCGTCCACGCGCACGGGCACCGCCAGCTCCGGGGACACGCCGCGCGCGAACAGGCGCTGGCTGCCGGTCTGCTGCGAATACACCGCCAGCATCCGCTGCGCGCGCTGCACGGACTGGCGGGCCTTGTTGCGCGAGCTGTCCACCACCAGCCGCACCGCCGCGGTGTGCCCGTCCGCGAAGTCCTTCGCGTAGTCGTCCGGCACCACCAGCACCAGGTCCAGCTTCCCGGCCTGCACCAGGGACTCGTAGTCCGTCGGGGCCTCCGACAGCCTGGCCCCATAACGCTCCAGGAAGGCCATCAGGCTGGGCGCGTGCTCACGGCCCACCACCGGCATCTCCAGCGGACGGTCCTGCCGGTACCAGGACGCCATCACGTTGAACATCACCAGGAACACCAGCGGGCCCAAGAGCGGCCACATCACCGCGGAGCCCAACGTGCGCTTGTCCCGCAGGTGGTCGAGCACTTCCTTGCGCAGCACCGTCCCGACGAGGCCCTTCATTCGCGCAACCCCTGCTCGCTGCCAATCACGCTCACGAAGGCCTCCTCCAGGCTGTCCTTGCCGGTGGAGGCGCGCAGCGCGTCCGCCGTCCCGTCCGCCACCACCCGCCCGCGCGCCACCACCACGC
>NZ_RAWL01000338.1:0-9579 GCF_003668885.1 Corallococcus sp. AB049A
CCCCTCACCTCGTTTCGTGCTACTCCGGCGCCGTGGTCCCGCTTGTCACTCCCCTCGAACCGGCGACGGATGAAGTGCCGGGTGCGTTCCCCAGCCCCTTCGACGCCCTGGGCCCACATGCCCTCGCGCGCCGGGCCGCGGAGGCACTGCAAGCCGAGCTCCGTGAAGGTTCCATCGCTCCGGGACTACCGAGCGACGTCCTCCAGGGCCCAGACGGCGGGAAGATGTTCGGCGTGCTCGTGGTGCGGCAGCCGGATGGAACGTTCGGCGTGCTGCGCGCCTTCTCCGCGATGCTCGCGGGCCGCTGGGACGTCCCAGGCTTCGTCCCCCCTGTGTTCGACCGCGAGGCACGCGCCCGCGTGGAGCCGGTGGCCGATGCCACGGTGAAGGCCCTGCTCGCCCGCGCCGAGGCGTGGAGCGCTTCCGATGAACTGCGCCGCCTGCGTGAGGACGATGACGCCCGTCAGTCCCGTGAGGCCACGGAGCGCGAAGCCATGCGCCTGCGCCACGACGGCCGGCGGCGCCAGCGGCACGAACGCCGCGCCGCCATCATGGCCACGCAAGGGCTCACGGACGCCGAACGCGCCCAGGCGCTGCACGCGCTCGACCAGGAGAGCCGGGGCGACAAGGCGGAGAAGCGCCGGTGGGACGCGGCCCAGGAAGAGGCCCGGCGCATTCTCGCCCCCGCCCGCGCGAAGGCGGAGCGCCGCGTGCGCGCGCTGGACCGGCTGCGGCGCATCGTCTCGCGCGGCTTCATGAAGCAGTTCCACGACACCTACGCCATCACCAACGCCCGCGGAGAAACGCGCCCCCTGCGCTCGCTCTACGGCGGCGCGGAGCCCCCATCCGGTGCCGGTGACTGCGCGGGAGCGAAGCTGCTCGCCCATGCCTTCGCGCACGGACTCCACCCCGTGGCGCTCGCGGAGTTCTGGTGGGGCACGCCGCCCGCGTCCGGAGGCCGCATCCAGGGCGCCTTCTATCCGGCGTGCCGCGACAAGTGCGGCCCCCTGCTCCCGTTCATGCTGGAAGGCCTGACCGTCTCCGCCCCCCGCGTCTTCGTCCCACCGCCGGCGCCGACGCCAGAGCTGTCCATCGTCTTCGAGGACGCGTGGCTCGTCGTCATCGACAAGCCCTGCGGCCTGCTGTCCGTGCCGGGCCGGGAGGCCGCCCTGCTGGACTCGGTGCTCACCCGCCTGCGGGCCCGCTATCCCCACGCCACGGGACCGCTGCTCGCGCACCGGCTGGACCTGGACACGTCCGGGTTGCTCGTCGCCGCGCTGGACAGCCGCACGCACGCGTCCCTCCAGCGCCAGTTCCTCCACCGCGACGTGGACAAGCGCTACGTGGCGCTCATCGACGGTCCCGTGCAGGGCGACTCGGGCACCATCACCCTGCCCCTGCGCGTGGACCTGGACGACCGGCCCCGGCAGATCGTCGACCCCGTGCACGGCAAGCCCGCAGTCACCGGCTGGGAGGTGCTCCACCGCGCGGCGGGCCACACGCGCGTGGCCTTCCATCCGCGCACCGGCCGCACGCACCAGCTCCGCGTCCACGCGGCACACCCGAAGGGCCTGGGCGCGCCCATCCTGGGAGACCCGCTGTACGGACACGCGGGCCTCCGCCTGCACCTGCACGCGGAGACCCTGTCCTTCGTGCACCCGGCGACGGGGCAGCGCGTGTCCTTCACCCGCGCCGCCCCGTTCTGAACGCCCGCCTCAGTTGACGAGCAGCACCTTGCCCACGCCGCCCTGCTCCGCGAGCTTCTGGGCCTCACGCGCGTCGTCCAGCTTGAAGGTCCGGCTGATGGGAATCACCAGGTCGCCCTTCGCCGCGCTCACGGCAAGCTGTTCAAGCCGGTGCGCATCGGGATGCGCCATGAAGCTGCGCACGACGAGGCCCTTCTCCTTCGCGCCCTTCGGCTCGCCCACCACGGTGCCCACCGTCCCGCCGTGCTTCACCTTGTCGAGCACCGCGGCCACGGCCTCTCCGCCCACCGTGTCCGCCACCGCGTCCAGCGTGGGCAGCTTCGCGAGGTCCTTCGGATCATCCAGCGCGACGACCCCGTCCACGTTGAGGCTCTGGGCCTCCTCCACCTGCTTCTTGCGCACGCCCGCCCAGATTCGCGCGCCCCGCGCCCGCGCCGCGAAGACGGCCGAGCGCCCCACCGCGCCCAGCGCGCCCGTGACGAGCACCGTGTCCCCCTGCGAGGGCCGCACGTGCTCCTCGATGAGCTGCGTGCCCGTCAGCGTCACCAGCGGCAGCGCCGCGGCGTCCCGCAGGTCCAGGGTGTCGGGCACCTTCGCCCAGGCCTCCGTGGGCGCGACCACCGTCTCCGCGTAGCCCGCGTTCACCAGGCCCATCACGCGGTCGCCCGGCTCGAAGGCCTCCACGCCCGTGCCCACCTCCACCACCTCACCGGCCACGTCGCGCCCGAGGATGGTGGGGAACTTCAAATCCATCCGCCCCTTCATGTCACCCCGGCGGATCTTCCAGTCCACCGGGTTGATGCTCGCGGCGGTGACGCGGACCTTCACCTCGCCCGGCCCCACCTTCGGCTCGGGCATGTCCTGCACCGCGAGCACGTCCACGTCCCCATAGCCTTTGAGCACGACTGCTTTCATCCGGGCCTCCAGAGGGAATCCACTGTCGGCCCAACGGTATGCACCCGCGGTGAGGCCGCCATCGTCCGCGGCCGGACGCGCGGCCTCCTGCTCCCCTGGTCGGCGGCGGCCGGTCAGCGGGGCTGGAACTCCAGCGCCTCGCGCAGCACCGGGTACGTGTCCTCCGAGGCGGTGCTGCCCATGAAGGTGTCCAGGTGGCCGTAGCCCGGCAGCATGCGGCGCTGGTACCAGCGGGCGCCATTGGCCTCGCGCAGCCACTGGAAGGTGGCTTGCGTGGAGGACGGCAGGTACGTGCGGTTCTGCTCGCTGGAGACGAACGTGATGGGCCGCTGGAAGGGCTGCGGGTCCAGGTAGTCCGGCGGCCGGGCCTGCCCGTAGCGCCGCAGGTTCTCCGCGCGGCCGTGGTCGAACTTCACCGCGTGGCCGCCGCGCGACATCTGTCCCAGGTGGCGGAACGTCAGCAGGTTGCACCGGCCGAACTGCTCCTCCAGCCGGGAGTGCGTCTCCGGGTTCAACCGCGCGTGCCGGTACAGCCGGCCGTACATGAACGACAGCCGGTGACACACCGGGCTGTCACACTCCATCCGCAGGAAGCTCGACACCTTCGTGAAGGCCGCCTGGAACAGCGGCGTGCGGGACGCGTCATCCGGCGTGAGCGAATCCAGGCCCGCGTCCAGCAGCTCCGGCACGCGCAGGAGCGCCTTGAAGCGCGTGGAGGCCGGCGTGTGGTGGTGCAGCGCCACCTGGGACGCCACCACGGTGCGCACGTCGTCCAGGTGCCCGGCGGCCATGGACATGAAGAACGCCGCGGAGCCCGCGCAGTGCACCACCGCCTGCACGGAGTCCGCGCCGGTGACTTCGCGCACGCGCCGCACCGCCGCCGGCATGTCGAGGTCCGCCGCGTCGTCCAGCGTGAACTGACGCAGGGGCAGCTGCACGCTGGCGCGCCAGTCCAAGAGCCACGTGTCGTAGCCGTGGCGCACCAGGTACTGGACGAAGTTCTCCTTCAGCGTGGGCAGCATGAACATGCCGCTCCACACGCCCGCGCCGTGCACCAGCAGCACCGGCCCCTTCGTGCCGCCCACGTAGCGGGTGAGCCTCAGGGGCACGCCGTCGCCCGCGAGGAAGTCGTACCGCTCCGCCACGGGCAGGCCCTGGAGCTTCACGTCCTGGGACAGCGTCCGGGACACTGCCGCGCCGCTTCGGTAATCAAAAGCCATGGGCCACCGCCTCCGCGATGCGCTCGGCCACCGCGCTGATGGTCATCACCGGATGGAAACCGATGGACGTGGGGATGACGGAGCCATCCGCCACGTACAGTCCGGGGTAGTTGAACACTTCGCCCTCCGTCGACACCACGCCGCGGGCCGGCGACTCCGCCAGGTGCGCCCCGCCCAGCGAGTGCACCGTGAACGGCCGGCGGAACAGCTCCCACGTCACGAGCGGCGCGAACGTCCCGCCGTACTGCGACGCCAGCTCACGCATCGCGGCCGTCATCCGGTTCACCAGCACCACGTTCTCGTTCGCGTAGTCCCACTCGATGTCCAGCCGGTCGCCCTTGAGCACCATGTGCCCGTTGGCGTTGTCCTGGCCAATGGCGAACAGGTTGCTCGTGCGCGCGGGGTCCACGCGGGTGCCCAGCGGCTTGCTGAACAGCCCCTTGCGGAACGCGCCATGCATCAGCGGCCACAGCTTGGGCCACAGCGGGGAGCCAATCCCACCCAGCGGCCCCAGCTGCGGCTGCCCCATGCCGGCGAGCACCGCCGTCGCCGGCTGGTTGAACGTGGCCGTCACCAGGGTGAAGCGCGGCGCGGCGTCGAAGAAGCGCATCACCGTGGCCACGTCCGGGCCCTGCCACGGGAAAATCTCCTCGCGGCTGCCCTGCATCGAGCCCAGGAAGTCGCCGTTGCCGGAGTACCCCTTGCCCAGCCAATCGCTCACCAGGGGCAGCGTGCGGGCCCGGTCGCGGCTGCGCAGCAGGATTTCCACCGTGCCCAGCGCCCCGGCGGACAGCACCACGCGGCTGCCTTCCACGGAGGACTTCTCCCCGGTGGCCAGGTCCTGGAAGTGCACCCGGTAGCCGCCCGCCACGCGCTGCACGTGGGACACGGACAGGCCCGGCCACACGGTGGCGCCCAGCTTCTCCGCGCGCGCCAGGTAGGTGAGGTCCAGCGTGTTCTTCGCGCCGTGCTGGCAGCCGAACTCGCACTCCGCGCAGCGCTGACACGCCTTGCGGCCCGGGGCGGAGGGCTCCGTCCAGGAGACGGCCTCGTCCGGGTCGAACGTCTGGCGGCCCATGCGCTTCGCGGCCTGCTGGAACAGGTCTCGCTTCCTCAGCGGCTCGGATGCCGGGAACGGCTTCACGTCCAGCTCGTGCGCGACCTTGTCGTAGTACGTGTCCAGCGCCTCGCGGGAAAAGCCCCGGGGCCAGCGCGGATGGTCGAAGACGATGGGGTCCGGCCGCACGTGGACGTTCGCGTAGATGAGCGACCCGCCGCCCACGCCGCTCGCCGTCACCGTGCCGATGCCGGACAGGAAGCGCACGTCGTAGAGCCCCCGCGCCTCCGGGCGCACCGGGGGGTTCCAGAGCAGCTCATCCGCGCGCGTGACGTCGCGGGGGAACTGGCCGGGGTTGTAGCGGCGGCCCCGCTCCAGCACCGCCACGGACCTGCCCGCCTGCGCCAGCCGCAGCGCATTGATGGAACCGCCGAAGCCGGAGCCCACCACCACCACGTCGTACCGCTTCGCCATGCCCATGGTGTGTTCCCCCTTCAGTCGAACTTCGCGCGGGCGAAGACATCCCAGAGCGTGCCCATGAACATGCCGCCGAAGCGCCGCATCGCGTCCGCCTGCTTCAGCGGCGAGGACGTGCCCAGCACGGAGAACGTGGTGAGCTGCTGGAGGAAGTCCGGCAGGTGCAGGCGGATGATGCCGGTGGCGACCACGGCGCCGGTGCGCTCGTGCCCCTTGCGCAGCACCGTGTAGAGCGTGGACGTGTCGCTCCACACGTCGAAGCCCGCGTCGTCGTTGACCTCCTTGTAGCCATCCAGGAGGTACGGCTGGCCGTCCACGCCGGTGAAGGGCAGCAGGTACAGCATGCGCCGCTCGTAGAAGCGCTCCGTGCCCACGAAGAGGTTGAAGACGCCGTTCTCCACCGGCGCGCCCCCGGGCGGAGTGAAGCCGCGCACGTTCAGCGTGCCCTGCACGATGCCACCGTGGGACTCCTGCGCGAGGAAGCGGTCCAGGTTGGGCAGCGTGATGGTGACCACGAACTCCGCCGTGTTCCCCGCGCGCTGGCCCGCCCGCGCCGCCCCGGCGAAGTCCTCCGGCGCCGGGTGGTTCGGCTGGAGGAAGCCCTTCATCCGTTCCGTGAAGCGCAGGCCCACCACCGGCGTGGGGGACGCGACCGTGCCGCCCGCCGGAATCACCACGTCGCCCAGCGGATCCGTCCCCGGCACCACCGGCGAGGACACCGTCTCCACCTCCGGCATCATCCGCATGCTGACGCGGGGCGGATACGCGGGCGCGGTCTTCGCGGGCGTGCGCTCCGGCGCCGTCCAGCCCGGCGCGTCCTTCACCTGGCGGATGACCTGCTCCACGTTGCGCTCGGCCACCGCGGCGATGGTGGAGGACGGGTTGACACCCACGCCCACCGGCAGCGCCGCGCCGTCCATCACATACAGGCCGGGATAGCCATGCACCTGGCCGCCCGCGTCCAACACGCCGTACGCGGCCTCCTCCGCCATCGCGCAGCCGCCCAGGTTGTGCACGGACACCGGCAGGTGCAGCCGCTCCCACAGCGGGTTGTACGCGGCGCGCGTGCCCAGCGCGCGGGCCACGTCCTCGCACAGCTGCTCCTGCGTGCGGTACAGCGGCAGGTTCGCGGGCACGTCCCACTGCACCTGGAGCTCGCGGGTGACGGGCGACAGCGTCAGCCGGCCGTTGGACTTGTCACGCCCCATGGCCAGGAACACGGCCTGGAAGCGGCCGCGCTCGTTCTCGATGGCGGCCATCTCCCTGGAGCGCGTGCGCAGCACCTTCACCAGCTCGCGCTGGAGCAGGTCCGCCGGCAGCGTCATGGCCCGGTCGGGGTCCATGGCCACCATCAACCCCGCCGCCTGCACCGGGTGTCCGCCCTCCTGGAAGAGGAACCAGGTCTTGTCCTTGCCCTGCCCTTCGTCCACCACCATGCCGGTGGTGATGGTGGGGCCCACCGCCGGGTCCCACGGTTCCTTCGTGTCGAAGGCGAACGCGAGGAAGTCCCCGTTGGCGGAATAGCGGGACCCCAGCCGCGCGCTCAGGTCCGGCAGCGTGCCGTGCACGTCGCGGTTGCGAAGCAGCAGCTCCGTGGTGTTCACCGCGCCCGCGCACAGGAAGACGCGGCGCGCGTCCACGGTGCGCTGCATGCCGGCGTAGGCGTGGTCCGTGAAGGTGACGCGGTAGCCCGGCGACAGGGGCTCGATGCGCGTCACCTCCGCCTGGGTGGTGACCTCCGCGCCGCGCTGCTCCGCGACGGCCAGGTAGTTCAGGTCCAGGGTGTTCTTCGCGCGGCGGTTGCAGCCGATGTCGCACTCGCCGCAGTAGTTGCAGCCCTCCTGGAGCACGCCGAACTTGTTGGGCATCGGCTCGCCCGCGGGGCCGAAGCGCACGGCGAGGTTCGGGTAGAAGAACTGCGCCTCGCGGCCCAGCTTCTTCGCCACCTCCTGCATCTTCTGGGTCTTGGGCGGCAGGCCGCGCGCGGACGCGGTGATGGGCTGCACGTCCAGCATGTGCGCGACCAGGTCGTAGTACGGATCCAACGACTCCCGGCCGTAGCCCTCCGGCCACCCGGAGGCGAAGACGTCCGGAGGCGGGCGCAGGTGCACGTTGGCGTAGATGAGCGAGCCGCCGCCGTACCCCGCGGCCTGCACGACGCTCATCCCCTTGAGCAGCTTGATGTCGAAGAGCCCCTGCCGGTGCTGCCACAGCCAGCCGTTGCGAGGGTCCTCGAAGTCGCGAGGAAAGCTGCCCTTCGGGTAGCGCAGCCCGCGTTCGAGCACGCGCACGGACAGACCCGCCTGCGCGAGCCGACAGGCCGCCACCGCGCCGCCAAACCCCGTGCCGATGACCAGGGCGTCGTATGCCGGTGCCATGTTCCCCCTCCGGGTGCGGTCCCTGGGGAGCAGGGATCCGGAAGCGCGACCCGGGAACGTCCAGGAAAGGACGGACCTGACTCTACAACGGGTCCACCCCGTTTCCTTGAGGCCGGAGCCCCTCCGCGGATCAGCATTTCTCGCTCGGTAGGTCGGGATTCCCTGATCAGCGAGGATTGATTGGCGAGCGGGCGGGCAGATGGCCGGCTTGGACGCGCGACGTCATGGCGCTGGCCCGGTAGCATCGGCGCACACCGGGTTTTTCTTCCATGAACGCGTACGACAGCCAGAGACGGGGATACCGGAGGTGATGACGGACGAGGAGCTTCCGGCGACACCGGCCGTGGATCCGCTGGTGGGGTCGAAGATTGGCGAGTTCGTCATCCACGAGCGCGTGGGCGCTGGAGGGATGGGGGTCGTCTACCGGGCGGAGCACCCGCTGATTGGCAAGCACGCGGCCATCAAGGTGATGCGCGCGGAGCGGGTGTCCCCGGAGCAGGAGCAGCGGCTGCTGGTGGAGGCGCGGGCGGTGAACGCCATCCGGCATCCGGGCGTGCTGGACATCTTCAACTTCGGGACGCTGCCGGACAGCCGGCCGTACGTGGTGATGGAGCTGCTCCAGGGCCAGTCGCTCGCGGACCGGCTGCGCGAGCAGCCCCGCATGGACGTGGGGACCTGCGCCTGGGTGCTGGTGCAGGTCCTGGCCGCGCTGGCGGCCGCGCACCGGGCGGGCGTGGTGCACCGGGATTTGAAGCCCGCGAACGTGTTCCTGGTGGAGCAGCCGGACGCGACGCCGCTGATCAAGCTGGTGGACTTCGGCATCGCCAAGGTGATGCAGGGGCCCGAGGCGCTGGCGCGGGCGGATGGCTCCACGCTGGGGACGCCGGACTTCATGGCCCCGGAGCAGATCCGCGGCGAAGAGGTGGGCCCGGCCGCGGACCTGTACGCGCTGGGAGTGATGGCGTTCCAGATGCTCACGGGCACCCGGCCGTTCCCGGGTGACAACGTGCAGGTGATGTTCGCGCACGTCGAGCAGGTCCCTCCCCGGGTGTCGTCGCGGGTGGAGGGCATTCCGCCGGAGCTTGATGAGCTGGTGTTCCAGCTGATGCAGAAGGAGCCCGCGAAGCGGCCCGCGACCGCGACGGCCGTGCGGATGAAGCTCCGCGGGTTGGCGCGACCGCCCACGAGCCCGGAGCCGGAGGCAGCACCACCGGCCGTGGAGTCGCGGCCGGACGTATCCAGGGCCGTCACACCGCCGGTTCGCCGCAACGGGATGTCCATTGCGCTGGCGGCGGTCGCAGGGCTGGCGCTGCTGGGAGTGGGTTACGGCTGGGGGACGCATTCGGGGAAGGCGGAGCCGCCGCAAGTGATTGCGCAGCCGCGACCTTCCGCGCCGGTGTTGGTGGAGACGCTGCCCGTGGAGCCACCACCGGTCCCTGTCGAGACGCCGCCCGAGGTCGTCGAGGAAGCAGCGGAGACGGCGACAGCGACCCTGGCGAAGTCCACGAGGCTGCCGCCCCTGCCGGCGGAGACTCCCTCCGAGAAGAAGATGGAGCAGCGGCAGGCAGGTCTGTTCAAGCTGCTGCTGGCGCGGGCGAAGGACGTGGATGGGGATGGAGCGCTGCGCGTCAGGCTGATCCAGCAGTACCGGGCCGCCGCTGAAGCAAAGACAGACTCCGAGCGGACGCGCATCCATGCCGCGCTGGATGACATCGAGAAGGAGCTGACCCAGCGCATCGCGCTGCACGACGCGTCCCCGACGATTGTCACCGTCGCCGCCGCGCCCAAGGAGGCGCCCCGGGTCCCGGCGCTCGTGATCCCCAGAC
>NZ_RAWL01000339.1:0-9565 GCF_003668885.1 Corallococcus sp. AB049A
GGGTTCGAATCCTGCTTCGAGCGTGGGGGAGGTTCGCGGGGGCGGGGGCGGCTGACCGGTTGCCCCATCCGCGGACAAAAAAATGGAGGCAGAGACCCACGGGGAAGAACGACTCCCAGATGGGGACGGCCTCCGAATAGAGGGCGGTCAAGCGACCTGCCTGAAAAGTAAGGCGCTCGGTGCTTGAAATCAAGGACAGCTCACAACGGGTGGCGGCGCGTCTTTTGGAGTTCTTCTCGGCTCGAACGGCCTGGTTTCGAGGACTGTGG
The DNA here is from genome assembly GCF_003668885.1 of Corallococcus sp. AB049A. NCBI lineage: Bacteria > Pseudomonadati > Myxococcota > Myxococcia > Myxococcales > Myxococcaceae > Corallococcus > Corallococcus sp. AB049A. Next base: position 270 of record NZ_RAWL01000339.1, read on the forward strand.
GAGGTGGGGACAGTGCTCAGTCTCCGAGAGCTGCTGGAGGCGGTGGAGGCCGTCCCGGCGGGCGTCCTCTCCGACAAGGCCGTCGAGTGGCTGGCGAATGAACTCTCCCGGACCCTAGGCCCGGACGAAGGCATCGCGCCTCATTCCCGAAGTCTGCTGCAGCGTCTGCTGGGCTCACCGTTGAGGCCCCGCTCCGGCGAACTGCCCGCGGTGCACCGTCTCACCGAGGAGATGGATGCGTCGTATTTGTCCCGCTGGGCGGGACAGATCGCGCTGGGCATCCAGGTAAAGCCCGAGCGGGTGGCTCGTGCCGTCGCGTCGCATCTACTGGATTCGGGATTCAGCCCGGACTTCCTCCATCGCTGGCTGACATACCGGCTCGTCCATTCCACGCAGACCTATCTTCTGCCGGAGCTGCTGGAGGAAGCGCACGCCCTGGCCCGTACGCAGCCCTCGCGCTTCCAGGTCCTCCTGACCGTGCAGAACGCTCTGGGGCTTCAGGGTCCTCCACCAAATGAATGGTGTGGTGCGCCCACGGTTTCGAAGTGGCTCCTCACGAATGGATTCGATGCCACCCGTGTCCGGCAGAGCGGGGGCTGGTTGCTGACAGTGCAAGCTCGCGACGCCTTCTCCGCGGTGGAACGGGCATCGGAGACGGTGGAGAAACTGGCCGCCCGGCTTCTCATCGGAGTGGGCCATCGGATGAGGCATGGCGAGCACGCGTACGTCGAAGGCATCCGACAACCGCTGCCGCTCCGTCGGCATCGGCGAGTCGAGGTCCGCAGCTTGGAGCGTCAGGACCAGCTCTTCGCGTCCGGGCCGCCCAGCCGTGTTGACGCGGCCTTCGAGTTGCTGGGGCAGTTGGATGCGCCCGCCGTGGTCGCGGTGGCGGCCGGGTGGGCCGCCATTGAAGCGTTGCTCGTCGCTCCGGAGGACGGTCAGAAGTCGCCCGCGGGTGACCGGTTGGCTGCCCTGGTTGCGTGTTCGTTTCCCCGGGCAGAACTGACGTTGCTGGCATCCCTCCAAGGAAAGAACAACGCCAGCCCCCTGCAGGAGCAGGTCCTGAAGTGCACGAGCAATCACGAACGCTCATCACTGATGTTGGAGGCCATCCGGCAAGCCCAGCCACTCCCCTGGGAGGGACCTGTCTGGAGTCACCAGGCGGCGGTCGCGCGCATGGAGGGACTGCTCAAGGACCCTCGCAAGAAGCTGAAGGACGTGGAGGGCTATGCGGTGCGTGCATTCCGCCGGCTCTACCGCCAGCGCAACCTGGTGCTGCACGGGGGACAGACGAACGCGGTGGCCCTGCGCGCCAGTCTGCGGACAGCGGCACCGTTGATTGGCGCGGGCATTGACCGCATCGCGCATGCCTGGTTCCGCCATGGTGTCCAGCCGCTGGAGCTGGCCGTGAAGGCCCGGCATCGGCTGGATCTGCTGGAGTCCAAGGAGCCCCTGGCGATGCTGGACCTGTTGGAATAGCGAGGCCGGGCCGCTCCCACGCGACATGCGCGGCGTTTGGCCGTGCGACACTGGAAGCATGTCCCTGGGGGTGACTCCGGAAAGCCCTCTTCCTGAAATGGATGCACTGGAGTTGTTCCGCCTCACGCACCTGGGCAAGCGCGACGTCTGGGCGGAGGCCGTCGCGCTGTTCGTCACGGCCGTGGACATCATCGCGGCGTCCTGGATTCTTGGGGCCCTGGCGAGGGCGGACAACGTCTGGGTCGTCCCGCTCACGGCGGTGCTCCTGGCGGTGACGGGCGTGGCCGCGGGCTTCTACCTGGGCAGGCCCTGGGCGCGGTATGCACTGCTGATCACCCCGGGCCTCCTGACGCTCATTGGCTGGATGCAGTGGAGCGAGGACGCAAGGCCCGTGCTGTTGCTGGCGTTCCTCTTCTTCACGGGCTGCGCGCTCTTCGCCCACCGAAGCGTGCGCAACCAGCTCTTCTTCCAGCGGGACGTCCCACGTCCGGCGCTGGAGCGCTACCGGGCACGGCAGCAGGACAACCCCATGGCGCACCATGCGTGGCACTACGGCCTGGCCGGCCTGGTCGTGCCGCTGTTCGCGCCGCTCGCGGTCTTCTGCGGCGCGTGGGGGCTCCGGGAAGCGAAGCCCCCTGTGGGCAGTGCCATGCGGGCATTGGGCGGGCTCGTGCTGGGAAGCGCGGTCCTGCTGCTCTGGTACCACCAGGGGCTGGAGCTCTACATCCCCCTGACGAGACTCCTGCGCGACCTGCCGCCGTGAGAACCGCTACGGGAACGCGTCCACCACGGTGTAGCCCACGCTGCGGGGCAGCAGGGCGGTGCCAGGCTTGGAACTCGGGTCCTTGGGCCACCAGCCGTCACTGTTCCCGAGGACAAAGCAGACAGGATGGGTGCGGCCGTCCGGTGTCTCCGCTCGAGTGTAGCGGCCCACCACGCGTTCTCCCTGCGTCCACAGTTGTCCATACAGCAGGGTGCCGGCTGGAAGGCCACCATGTTGTTCCTTCTGGACGCTCACGATGTCCCCATCGCTCACGGAGACCAGGGTCGCATCCGTGCGGAATGGATAGCGGACGTCGAGCGTGATGGCCGCCTTTCCATCCCGCCACAGGTCCAGCTTCTTCATCGACTCCAACGCCTCCGAGGAACAGCGCTGGGGTCTGGGCGTCACCTGCGCGCCCGCGCAAGCGATGAGCGTGGATGCCGCGCCGACGGCCAGCGTGCAGCCTCGCGCGAGTGAACGGGTTCGCTGCTTCAGGGGAAGGGTCATGGCTTCCTGCTCCAACGGAAGCGGCGCAGGGGAAGGGGAGGCCGCTTCGGAGGCGGCAGCTTGGTCGGGCCCAGGTCCCCGCGCCACGGGAGGCGGAGGAGGCGCTGGCGCATCGACGCTGCCCTTGGAGAAGGTCCCCAGACTCCACACCAGCCACGCCAGGGACAGCACGAAGGCGACGCCCACGGCCCCCTGGCGCCAGCGGGCTCGCAATGCGTGTCGGTGCCGGTCCGCGCTCGCGGCGAGGATGGCTCGGGCTTCCATGCGGGCGACATGGGCGGGGACCCGGCGCCGCAGCTCGCGTGCGTCGCGGATGCGTTGGAGCCGGTCCAGGCGCTGAAGACGTGCGTGCTGGAGCGGCACCTCCTGACCGGGTGCCACGGGTCCTGCCATCCCGGGCGCTTCCTGTGTCGTGCATGAAGAAGAGGAGGGCGGTGTGGCCCAGTCGAACAGGGGCAGGTCCCAGGATGCATCCGCATGGGCCAGGACCTGATGCAGTTCGGAGGCCAATTCGGATGCGCTCGGAGGCCTGGCTTCAGGCGCGAAGGCGAGCAGACGGGTGATGAGCGAGGCCAGGGCCTCCGGCACATGCGAGTCGGGCCATTCCAACGGAAGCGCTGGATAGGTATCAGTCAGCAGCCGGTAGAAGGTGACGCCCACGGCGTACAACTCATCCGCCACGCCATAGCGAGGACACCCCTGTGCAGGCATTGCCTGCCTCCAGCGCTGGAGCTGCGGGCTCAGGTAGTGCGCCGTGCCGGGAGGAAGCTGGCCAGTTCCAGTCAGGGGCGTTGCGTCCGGGTGCCAGCCCGCGCCCCAGTCCAGCAAGGTGAGCCGTCCATCCGGCTGGACGCGGATGTTGTCTCCCTTGAAGTCGCGGTGCAGGACGCCGCGCCGGTGCGCGAAGCCCAGGATGTCCGCGGCCTGGACGAGCAATGCACCCACCTCGCGAGCCGTGGGGTTGCGGGCGCGGGCCCAGTCGTACAGCGACTCGCCATCCACATGCTCCATCACCAGGAAGGGATAGCTCCCGGAGTCCGTTCGCCATGCACCCGCATCCACGAAGCGAGGCACGCCCGGGTGCCGCAAGCGGGAGAGCACCTCCGCCTCGCGTGAGAACCAGGGGCTGTCGGGTTGGCGGGCCAGCTTCAGGGCATAGGGCTTGCCGCGAGGACGGCGCTTCGCCTGAACGACGTAGACCGTGCCATAGCCACCTGACGCCAATCGCCGGTGGACGCGCCAGGATTCAATGAACGTTCCGGCAGGAAGCGCATCCACCAAGAACAGCCGCATGGCAGGCAAGGCCGCGCCGAATGCCTTGTGGCCGGGCTTCGTGGAGGTTGGCGCACCAGGTGTTGCCTCATGCGAGCTCATGGCGCCACCTGCTCCCAGCGAATGCCGCGTTCGCCCTTCACATCCAGGATCTCCAGGATGAAGTGCGTGCCAGGCGGCAGGTCCGGAATCACGTTCCACTCCACCACCACGGTGGCGAGTTCCCCAGGCTCCAGCTGTCGTACCTGCATGAGCAGGGGAAGCTCTCGGACGGCAATGCCACCTGCTTCAGGTCCCCGAGCTGTCACGCGAGCAAAACCTGGGAGCCAGGGGGCCGCGCCCATGGGATTGCGCAATGAGGTGGAGAGGGCGCGGGTGCTCGCGGTGCGGTAGAGCACGTGGGGTCCCTCGGCGACGATGCCCCGGCTCACGGGTGACTCCCGGATGTAGTCCACGGCGATGCCCTTCTGGGTCACGGCCCCCGTCAACACCGCGCCACCCAGCCCACTGAGCGCGCACCGTGCCCGCAGGTCCGCGAGCTCCCTGCCCGAATCCTGGCGCAGGACCTCCACCTGCGAATCCACCTCCGTCTCCACGGTCGTGAGCACGAACCCCACCTGCGCGGGAGCCCCGGATCCCGCGAAGCGCACGGTGAGCACGGGCGCCTTGCCCACGGGGATGTCCACGGACGCCTTGAGCACGAGCACGTCCTCATGCACCGCCACGCGGGAGAAGAAGGGTGCGAGCACGCTTCGGTCCACGGACTCCGGAACGATGGGCGCGTCGAAAGTGACGGTGGTCACTTCATGGACCGCGACATGCAGCGGATGCAGCACCGGAGGCTCCTCCGCGCGCAGCGTGAGCTGCCGGGCCTTTCGCTCCCGGGACATGGGAGTGCGGGACTGCGCGACCGCCGTGGTGCCCAGCAGGATGGTCAGCACCAGGGGAATGACCGAAGTGGACAGCGACATCACGGGTCACCTCCATCCTTCAAACCTAACAGATAGGGGTGACACGCAACGAAGACCACGGCCCGGGGAAAGGAAAACCCAGACTACCTCAAGAGTCGTTGGTGGAAAGTCCTACCTACGACCGCCGGCCCGTCTTCCGCGCGAAGAACTCGCGGTTGAACGTCGCCACGCCCCACATGCGCGGGTCGTCCGGGAAGTCCTCCTTCGCCAGCGATTCGTCACTCTGTTCCGCCAGCCAGCGGGTGAACTCATCCCGCGACGCGAAGGTCCGCTTCGCCCGCGAGCCCCCCTGGACGTACCGGAAGCCCTGCGCGTACGTGCCATCCCCGGAGCGCCACAGCGCGCGGGACACGCCTTCGCGAGGGTCAGTGGTGATGGACAGGTCCGCCCCCGCGTCCAGCAGCTCCGCCACCCGCTGCGCCAGCGCGCGCCCGTAGTGCCGCGAATCGAAGTGGGCCTCCGCGCGGGCCTCGCGCTCAGCGCGCAGCCAGCGGACGACTTCGGAGTCTTCGGTGAGGACGGAGGTCATGGCTCGGGCCGGGACTCTCGCACGACCGAATCGAAAGACTGACATTCCTGTCGCGCTTCCGGACCATTCCCATGCCTTGCCATCCCCACCGCACAGGGCGCCCGCATCAGGGAGGCCCTGGCCGTGGGCTTGCAATGCGTGCCGGCGCCAACTCCCAACGCCGTCGGATGACGGCCCTCACTCCCTGGACGACATGACTGCTCGACACCTCATCGCATCGCTGGCGCTGACCACCTGCCTGGGAGCCCTGCCGGCCGCGGCGCAGGAGCCCAAGACTTCCGGGCTCGCGCTGGGCGTGCGCGGCGCCTATGGCATTCCGGTGGGCGACTCCGGCACGAACCTCTCGCTGAAGGACACGTTCGGCAGCACCCTGGCGCCGCAGGTGGACGTCTCCTACTTCTTCAACCGGCAGCTCTCGCTGGGCGCCTACTTCCAGTACGGCATCGGCTCCGGTCCCGGTGACGAGTGCGCGGACGGCGCGGACTGCAAGAGCAGGGTCCTGCGCTTCGGCATCGACCTGGACTACCACTTCCGGCCGGACGGCGTCGTCTCGCCGTGGGTGGGCGTGGGCGTGGGCTATGAGATTGGCTCGCTGGAAGTGGGCGAAGGGGCGGGGAACTCCTGGTTCAAGCTCGAGGGCTATGACCTGGGCCATGCCCACTTCGGCGTGGACCTCCAGCTCACCCGCTCCATCGCGGTGGGGCCCTACATCTCCGCGTCCGTGGGGCAGTACAACAAGGGCGCGATCCGCGTGGGCGATGCCGCGGAAATCAGCAACGACCTCTCCGACGGCGAGAAGCAGATCCACATGTGGATCCAGCCGGGCGTGCGCGTGCAGTTCCGGCTGTAGTCCCCGCCATCCAAGCCCTCACGTCTCCTGCGACGGAGGCGTGGGGGCGGCCCGCGGAAACCCGTTCAGAACGGGGATCCGTCCGTCCGGGTGCGCGGGGTCGGGTTGGTGTAGCTCCAATTCCCGGTGGCGCTCAGGTCCGGGCTGCGGTTGAACGAATAGCCCTGGTACACGTCCACGCCCGGTACCTGGTACGAGTGGCTGTCCTGCACCGTGCCGTCCGCGCGCACCAGGTACACCGCGTCGCCCGCGCCACCCTGGTTGATGCCCCGGTCGAGGCGCAGCCCGTAGCCGTTGTTGTTGGCGTACGTCGCGTACTGCGCCCCCGCCGGCACCGCCGACGCGCCGGAATACACCACGTACCCCTTGCCCGCCGGCAACACCGTGCCGGGCACGAACGTGTGCCGCGCCGCCTCCAGGCCCGAGTACGTCTTCGCGTCGTGGATCGTCCAGTCGCTCAGGTCCACCGACGTCGGCCCGGCGTTGTAGATCTCCACGAACTGCTGGTCGTAGTCCGGCGTCGTCCCGCCCGGGACCGCGGGGTTGGGCTGCGGCAGGTACTCGTTGATGAACACCTGCGGCACCGGCCGCGTCAGCGTGAACACCCCGTCGCTCACGTCCGACACGTCCGTGCGCGACGAATCCGCCACGCGCACCTTCGCGGACGTCGAGGACTCACTCGGCACCGTCCACGTGTAGCGCCCGCTGGACGCCGCCAGGCCCGACGCCAGGGAACGCCACACCGTCCCGTCCAGCGTGTACGTCAGGTCCACCTGCGCCACGTTGCTGGACGTCCAGGTGATGCTGAACGTCTTGCCCGCCTGCAGCGTCTCGCCGCCGTTGGGCGCGGTCAGCCTCACGCTGCGCGTCTGCGCGGCCGAGCCGAAGTTGAACCTGCTGAAGATGGGGTAGTGGTCCGACGTGGTGGCCTTGTAGCTGACGATGCTCGGCTTGATGACCTCCGTGGGCGGCACGTAGTACGCCGCCAGCTCGTTCGTCGCCAGCTGATGGTCGATGAACTGGCTGTTGCTCACCGTCGAGCGCGCCCCGGACTCCGACAGCGCCTGGGTGAGGAACTTGTAGCGCGCGGGGTCCTGCACGAAGTCCACGTAGGGGGACGCGTAGGGCGTGTAGATGGACGCGTCCACGTCGTCGTTCCAGTCGCCCAGCACCATCACATTCTGCGTCGGCAGGGACGTGTCCAGGTAGTTCTTGAGGCAATACGCCGCCGCCTGGCGCCGCGCGTACGAATCCGGATCCGCGTACGCCTTCATGTGCAGCACCATCACCGTCAGGTCCACCGGCGAGCTTCCTCGCAGCACCTTCAGGTTCACGCGCAGGGGCGGCCGGTAGGCGAAGTCCTGCGCGCACTCGGTCAGCACGACGCTCGAGCTCACCAGTTGCACCGAGTCCGTCTTGTAGAGCACGCCCACCTTCTGGTCCGTCAGACCGTAGGGCCAGCCGCTGGCGAGCACGCCGTCGTAGCCAGACAGCCCGTTCTTCAGCGAGTTGAACGCCTCCTCGCTGACGATCTCCGCTACGCCCATCACTTCCGGCCCCGCGTCCGCGATGACCGCCTTCGCGTTGGCCAGCTGCAGCGCCTCGTCCGTGGGGCCCTCGGTCGTGGAGCCGAACCACTCGATGTTCCAGTTGCCCACCTTGAAGGTCGCCGTCGGCTGCGTCCCGCCGTCCGTCTGCGTCCCGCCGTCCGTCACCGGGCCGCCGTCGGGCAGCTCACCGGACGACGTCTGCACGGGCAGCTGGAGGACCGCCTCCGCGAGCGCCCCGTTCGCGTCCTTCACCCGCACGGTGAACTCATACAGCGCCGGGCCCCGCGGCGTGCCGGTGAGCACCCCGTCCTCCGTCAACGTCAGGCCGTTCGGAATCGCCCCGCCCGCCTGCGACCAGGTCAGGGGCTGCGCGCCGCCCGTGGCGCCGAAGGTGAAGGTGTAGGCGCTGCCCTCCTTCACGGCCGGCAGCGGCGACATCGTGGTGATGACCGGCGTGGACCACACGCGCAGCGCATAGCCCCGGGAGCTCTGGAGCCCCTTCGCGTCGCGCACGGACACCGTCAGCGTCCACTCGCCGGCCGTCGTGGCGGGGCCCACCAGCCGTCCGGTGTCTCCATAGAAGGAGAAGCCCGGCGGGACCTGGTCCACCGTGTACGTGAGCGGCGGCGTGCCGCCCGTCGCCGTGAGCACCTTCTCATAGGCCGCCCCCACCGTGGCCGCCGGCAGCGTCACCTGGGGCAGCACCGGCCCCGTGGACCCCGGCTCCCCGGAACCACAGGCGGCCAACGTGACGACGGAGGTGACGAGGACGAGCGACGTGAGCGCTCGCAAGGACCGGGACGCCATAAAGGGACACTCCAGCACCGGGCCCGCCCCAACGCGGCTTTCCCGGAAGAGGGCACGCACCTTAACGTGTCTTGCATCAGACTGTCGCGAGTCCCCCCGCTTGCACCCCGGCGGAGCCCCTGACGCACTGCCACAAGGCAATCGTTGGCGCGCTCCGCCGTCCTACCTGGACAGCGCGGGAGGCTTTGCGCGCGGTCCATACGTGCGGTTGGATGGCTTCGAGCAGACAGAGGAGACGCGTCATGGCCGAGAAGTGGGACAGGCAGTTGATGGACTTCCTCAAGCGCACCGGTGACGAGCTCAAGCGCACCACGGACGACCTCCGGGGCGAGGCCGAGCGCCTCCTCAAGGAGGTGAAGGACCCGGACAAGCAGGCCAAGGTCAAGGAAGGCCTGGCGCAGCTGCGCACCTGGGCCACCGCCACCACCAAGACGGCCGCGGAGAAGATTGAGACCGCCGTGCGCCGCGTGGAGACCTCCGTCGAGGAGGCCTTCAAGCCCGGCTCCGGCTCCGGCGCCACCCCCCCTCCGCCCGCCGCGGAGGACAAGGCCCCCAGGGCCTCCAAGGC
>NZ_RAWL01000033.1:0-35967 GCF_003668885.1 Corallococcus sp. AB049A
GGCAGGGGCAGGAGTCGGGGGCCTCCCGGTTGGGGGATCCCGCCGCCCAGCGTCAGATTGCCCACGCGCAGCGCGTCCGCATCGAGGCCGCGCTGGAGGTGTTCCAGCTGGAGAAGGGGACCCTCCCGGAGAGGCTGAATGCTTTGGTGGATGCCGGATTGTTACGTCCGGAGGAACTGCGCTACCCGTGGCGGGAGGAGTACTATTACCGCCGCACGGCCGCCCGGCAGTTCATCCTCCTACCGCCCGTGCGCTAGCCCGCGGGCAGGCTCGCCGTCGAGAGATGGCGGGCGTGGGGGGAGGGGCGACGTTAAATTGAGGGCGAGCGATCACTGAACGAGGAACGACGCGCATTGCGAAATCCCGCCACGCTGGAAGTGCCCGCCACTCGCGCTGAAACCACCCCCACCTCCGCGAAGGTGGACGTCCGTGACAACGAGACGACCCTGACCCTTTGCGGAAACCAGAACGAAAACCTGAAGTTGATGGAGCGTCGCCTGGGGGTCCGGGTGGGGCAGCGCGGTACGGAGCTGCTCCTGTCGGGGCCCGCGGACGCGGTCGCCTTCGCGGTGCGCCTCGTGGAGAACCTCGAGGAGATGATCCGCGCCGGCCGCACCGTCTACCGCGAGGACGTGGAGCAGGCCATCAAGGTCCTGGGCCGCGGCTCGGAGTCGCTGCAGGAGGTCATGCTCGGCACCGTCCTCAAGAGCTCCGGCAACCGGCAGATCGCCCCCAAGAGCATCGCGCAGAAGCGCTACGTGGACGCCATCCGCGCCCACGACATCGTCTTCGGCGTGGGCCCCGCCGGCACCGGCAAGACGTACCTCGCCATGGCCATGGCGGTCGCCTTCCTCCAGGAGCGCAAGGTCAAGCGCATCATCCTGGCGCGCCCCGCCGTGGAGGCCGGTGAGAAGCTCGGCTTCCTGCCCGGCGACCTGGCGGAGAAGGTGAACCCGTACCTGCGCCCGCTCTACGACGCATTGCACGACATGATGGCCGTGGAGCGCGCCCAGACGCTGGTGGAGCAGGGGGTGGTGGAGGTGGCGCCGCTCGCGTTCATGCGCGGCCGCACCCTCAACGACGCCTTCGTCATCCTCGACGAGGCGCAGAACACCACCGTGGAGCAGATGAAGATGTTCCTCACCCGCCTGGGCTACAACAGCAAGGCGGTCATCACGGGTGACGTGACCCAGGTGGACCTGCCCACGGGCAAGCTGTCCGGCCTGAACCACGCGCGCTCCGTGCTGCGGAACATCGAAGGCATCCACTTCTCGGAGTTCTCCGACGTGGACGTCGTTCGCCACCCGCTGGTGCAGGAGGTCATCCGCGCCTACGAGCGCTCGGAGGCCGCCCAGAAGGCGCCCCCGGCCACGGAAGGCTCGGAGTCCTGACGTCGTGCCGCGGTACCCGCCACCCCCGCTCTCAGGCCTGCGCCGGGGCGGGGGTGGAGTCGTTGGGTGACCCACACCGCTGCCTGTTGGCTTACCCGCATTTTTCGCAGAGCGAACTGGCGTCCGGGCGGCGGCTGTCCCACCCTCACGAATTTTCCCCGTCACTGCTTCCTTGTAGGGAGCCTTGACGTCTTCGCAGGGTGAGGAGTTCCCCCATGGCCGATCCTGAATCACCAACCCCCGGGCCCAGCCCGCTGGACGCGCTCGCGGCCCGCCTGGGGCTTGGGCGGCGTGGGGACTGGGGCCGGCGCGTCGTGCAGGCCCTCCTGCTGCTCGTGGTCTCCGTGGGCGCGGGCTTCGTCATCTCCCCGGGCCTCTACAGCCAGCAGATTCCGGCGCTCACCGCGGAGGCCCTGGGCAAGCCCTTCCGGGCCAACTCGCCCGCCGGCTTCAAGGCCGCGCGCGACTACGACATCGTCCACCAGGCAATGACGGAGCAGCGCCGCCGCGAGGCCCGGAGCGCCGTGCGCCCGGTGTACGACCTCAACCCGGCGGTGGTGGGCAACCTGCGCGCGTCCGTGCGCGCCGCCTTCGCCGGAGCGCGCGCGCACCTGGAAGAGGAGAAGGAGGCCCGCGCCGAGGAGACCCCTCCCGAGGAGGGCCAGTCCAAGCGCCGCAAGCCCGCGCCCCTCACGCCGGAGGCCCTGGAGCGCCAGCGCCGCGACCGCGAGGAGATGCAGGCCCAGTTCCAGGAGCAGCTCTTCGGCCAGCGCGACGCGGGGTTCGAGCCCGAGGACTTCCAGGCCATCATCGCCAACGGCTTCTCGGAGGAGGCGGAGACCGCCACGCTGGTGCTGCTGGACCGGGCCTACCGCGCGGACGGAGGCCCGGTGTACGTGGCCGGCTCGCGCGAGGAGCTGGTGCGGGAGGCGCCCCAGGGCCTCACCGTGCGCGACGTGCAGCACAAGAATGAAGAGATGCTGGCCGCGGGTGCCTCCCAGGTGGTGGACATGCGGGAGGCGCACCAGGAGATGGACCGCTTCGCCTCCGTGCCCGGCAACGTGCTGCCGGACGCCCCGGCGGTGCAGCGCCGCGCGGTGCTTCGCATCGCCAAGCGGCTGGTGCGCCCCAGCCTGACCATCAACATCGCGGAGACGGACCTGCGCCGCCGGCTCGCGGGCGACGCGGTGAAGGACGCCGTCATCGCCATCAAGAAGGGCCAGCGCGTCATCGGCGACGGCGAGCTCGTCAACGAAACGCACCTGGTGATGCTGCGCGGGATGCGCGCGCAGACGGACCGGCTGGACCTGCTCCAGCTCCAGGTGGGCGGCACGGGCCTGGTCGCCCTGCTGGTGGTGGCCTTCTACGGCTTCTGCCGCGCGGCCTTCCGCCGCTTCCGCCCCACGCGCAAGGACGGCATGCTCCTGGGGCTGCTGCTCGTGGGCCTGCTGGGCCTGCTCCAGGTCTGGGTGTCCATCGCGGACGCGGTGCAGGACCGCTACACGGCGCTGCCCATTGAAGCCTTCTATTACGCCTTCCCGGTGGCGGCGGGCGCCATGCTGGTGCGCTTCATCCTGACGCAGGAGCTGGCGCTGTTCTTCGCCATGGTGTTCGCGTGCCTGGCGGGCGTGATGCTGGGCAACTCGCTGGCTTTCGGCATCTACACGCTGGTGGGCTCGCTGGTGGCGGCGGACCGCATCGTCAAGGCAAAGGACCGCGTGGGCATCTTCCGCGCGGGCCTCGTCACCGGCGTCGCCAACCTCATCGCGGTGCTCTTCCTGTTCCTCGTGGAGGGAAAGGGCCTGGCGGGGGACACGCTGATTACGGCGGTGTGCGCGTTCTTCGGCACCGCGCTGGCCGTCCCGGTGATGGTGATGGCGCTGACGCCGCTCATCGAGGCCACGTTCGGCTACGCGTCGGACATCAAGCTGTTGGAGCTGGCGAACCTGAACCACCCGGCGCTCAAGGAGCTCATCGTCCAGGCGCCCGGCACGTACCACCACTCCATCATCATCGGCACGCTGGTGGAGAACGCGGCGGAGACCATCGGCGCGAACCCGCTCCTGGCGCGCTCGTGCGCGTACTACCACGACATCGGAAAGGGCCGGAACCCGCTCTACTTCGGGGAGAACCAGAAGGGGGAGAACCGGCATGACGGCCTGGCGCCCGCGATGAGCGCGGTCATCATCAAGCGCCACGTCACGGAAGGCCTGGAGATGGCGCGGCAGTACCGCCTGCCCAAGCTGGTGGCGGACGCGATTCCCCAGCACCACGGCACGCGCACGGTGGGCTTCTTCTTCCACAAGGCCCTGAAGGAGCAGGAGGGCAAGGAAGGCGCGCCCCCCATCGACGAGAGCATCTACCGCTACCCGGGGCCCAAGCCGCAGTTCCGCGAGGCGGCCCTGGTGATGATCGCCGACGCGGTGGAGGCCTCCACGCGCTCCATGCCGGACCCCACCAGCCAGAAGCTCCAGGCCCAGGTGCAGAAGATCATCAACATCATCTTCTCCGAGGGCCAGCTCGACGAGTGCGACCTGACGCTCAAGGACCTGAACCTCATCGCCCAGTCCTTCCTGCACACGCTGGAGGGCATCTACCACACGCGTCCCGTCTACCCGGCGGGCGCGATGGGTGGGGGCAAGGCCGGGGGCGCGCCGCTGATGATGGCGCCCGCGCCCGCGAAATCCGACACGAAGGACACCAAGGTGCGAACGGCGGGCATGTCATGAGCCGCAAGGTGGAGGGCGTGAAGCTGCGCAAGGGCAGGGTGATTCCGCGCGACGACGGCAAGCGCATCGAGGAGTTCGTCGGCGTGGCCAGCACGCAGACGGAGTCCGCGTCCGTGGCGCGCATGCGGGCGCCGCCGGGCTGGAGCGAGCCCGCGCAGACGCCGGAGTTCGACGAGGTCGTGCTGGTGCTCACCGGCGAGCTCACGCTCGTGGTGGACGGCAAGCGCGAGCGCATTGGCGCGGGCGAGGTGGGCCTCGTCCCGCGCGGCAAGCGCGTGGTGTACCGCAACGACAGCCAGGGCGCGTGTGACTACTGGTCCATCTGCGCGCCGGCCTTCCGCGTGGAGCTGGCCCACATCGAAAAGCCGGAAGCGAAGCCGAAGGCCGCGGACAACCAGGTGACGGTGCAGGTGGCGCACGGGCAGGCAGGGGACTACGAGCGCCTGCTCACCACCTGGGCCCGCGACTACCTGAAGCGCCTGGGCCTCACCGGCTGCGAGCTGTCCCTGTCGCTCGTGGGGGACCGGGCCATCCGCCGGCTCAACCGCACCTGGCGCCAGAAGGACAAGGCCACGGACGTGCTGTCCTTCCCTGCGGGGGACCAGCCCAAGGGCACCCCGGGCCCCCGCCCGCTGGGCGATGTGGTCATCTCCCTGGACACGGCGAAGCGGCAGGCGAAGGAGTACGGCCGCACGCTGGAGTCGGAGATGGGCCGCTACCTCGCGCACGGCCTGTTGCACCTGCTGGGACATGACCATGAGAAGCCTCGCGACGCGAAGCGCATGGCGGCCCTGGAGGAGCAGCTGTTGGGCGAGCGGGGCATGGTGGCGGACTCGCTGACCATCGACTCGCGCGCCCGCCGCGCGAAGCTCATCTGAAATCCCCGCCGGGGGGCTTGCGGCCCCCCGTGTCTCGTGTTGGATGGAACGATGCCCCGCCTGTCGTCTCTCATCGTCGCAAGCCTGTTGGGTCTCCTGCTGAGCGCGTCCCCCGCGCGCGCCGCGTCGGTGCCGCCGTGGGGCACGGGCGAGAGCCGGGGCGAGGACCTGTCCATCTGGCTGGTGACCTTCAGCCCCGGTGACGACGTCTTCTCGTGGTGGGGCCACGGCTCGCTGGTGGTGGAGGACCGCGCGAAGCACCTGCAGCGGCTCTACAACTATGGGATGTACTCGTTCGACGACCAGACGGTGGTGCGCTTCGCCAAGGGCCGCCTGGAGTTCTGGGTCGGTGAGTCGAGCGTCAACGGCACCTTCCGCTTCTACAAGTCGCTCAATCGTGACGTGCGCGTGCAGGAACTCAACCTCACGCCCGAGCAGCGCGTGACGGTGGCGAAGAAGCTGGCGGACAACGTGCTGCCGGAGAACCGCGACTATCTCTACGAGCACTACAGCGACAACTGCGTGACGCGGCTGCGCGACATGATCGACGTGGCCGTCGGCGGCCGGCTGGCGGAGGCGGAGAAGGCCCCGGCCCGCATGACGCTGCGCGAGCACACGCGGCGCTACACGGCCGTGAGCCCGCCCGTGAGCTTCCTGCTCGACTTCATGATGAATGACTCCATCGACAAGCCCATCACCCGCAAGGAAGAAGCCTTCCTCCCGGACGAGCTGGAGCAGCAGGTGGCGGAGCTGAAGGTGCCGGGCCCGGACGGGCAGCCGGTGTCGCTGGTGGAGAAGCAGTGGGACTACTACGCGTCGCCCTCGCGTCCGAGGCCTCCCGCGCAGCCCCCCGCCTTCGGCCCGTACTTCCTCGCCCTGGGCGCGCTCCTGGGCGCCAGCGCGCTGGGTCTGGCCGCGTGGGAGAAGAAGGGCAGCCGCGCGGCGCGCATCCTCCTGGGCGTGGAGAACATGGTGGTGGGCCTGGTGCTGGGCATCCCGGGGCTGGCGCTCGTGGTGATGTGGGTGGGCACGAACCACGTCGTCACGCACCACAATGAAAACCTCTTCCTCGCGAACCCGCTGACGCTCATGGCCGTGCCGTACGGCCTGCGCCTCACCTGGGGCAGCGCGAAGGCGCGCGCGCGGCTCAAGTGGGTGTGGGGCCTGCTCGCGGTGACGGGCGCGCTGGGGCTGGTGGTGAAGGTCCTGCCCTGGTGTGACCAGGACAACTGGCGCGCCATCGCGCTCATCCTGCCCATCTCCCTGGGCATGGCCGGTGCCTTCTGGCTGGACCGGCTGCGGGCGCTCGTGCCAGGAACGGCGCGCACGCCGCCCCGTCAGGATGCCCAGGTGACCTCGCTCAAGGCCTCCTGAAACACCCTGGCATCCCCACCTGTTTCGATACGAAGGAGACGAAGAACACCATGGCGAACGATTCGATGGAGAAGATCAACGCCCTGAAGGAGCGCCTCAACGCGCTCCGGGGGCATCTTTGACCTCGACCGCAAGCGGTCCCGCATCGCGCTGATCGAGCGCGACTCGGCGCAGCCCGATTTCTGGAACGACAACACCAAGGCCCAGGGCCTCTTGAAGGAGAAGGCCACGCTGGAGGCCAGCGTGGGCGCCTTCGACAAGACGCTGCGCGGGCTGGACGACGCGCAGACGCTCCTGGAGCTGGCGGCGGAGATGAACGACCCGGCGAGCGCGCAGGAGGCCGAGGGCTCGCTCGCGCCGCTGGAGGCGGAGGTCGCGAAGCTGGAGCTGGCGCGGATGCTCTCCGGGCCGCAGGACCGCAGCAACTGCTTCATGGACATCAACGCGGGCGCGGGCGGCACGGACTCCATGGACTGGGCCGCCATGCTCCTGCGCATGTACACGCGCTTCGCGGAGACCAAGGGCTGGAAGGTCGAACTCAGCGACGAGGTGCCGGGCGAAGAGGCGGGCTTCAAGAACGTCTCCCTGCGCATCGAGGGTGAGAACGCCTACGGCTACCTCAAGGCGGAGGTGGGCGTGCACCGGCTGGTGCGCATCAGCCCCTTCGACGCCAACGCGCGCCGCCAGACGGCGTTCGCGTCCGTGGACGTGTACCCGGAGGTCGACGACAGCATCCAGATCGACCTGCCGGAGAAGGACATCGAGCTGAAGTACATCCGCGGCACCGGCGCGGGCGGACAGAAGGTCAACAAGACGTCGTCCACGGCGCAGCTGCGCCACATCCCCACGGGCATCGTCGTCACCTGCCAGACGGAGCGCTCGCAGTCGGCCAACAAGGAGATGGCCTTCCAGATCCTTCGCGGCCGCCTGTTCGAGATGGAGATGAAGAAGCGCGAGGCCGAGCGCGACGCGGCGGAGGCGGCCAAGAAGGACATCTCCTTCGGCTCGCAGATCCGCAGCTACGTGCTGGCGCCGTACCGCATGGTCAAGGACCTGCGCACCGGCGTGGAGACGGGCAACGCGGACAAGGTGCTGGACGGTGACCTGGACGAGTTCGTCACCGCGCAGCTCTTGGGCGTGAAGAACCCCAACCGCAACGCCAGCGCGGAGTAGCGCTCCCGGACGGAAACCGCCTCCCACCCCTCCCGGGCCCCTCGCGGTCCGGGAGGGGTTTTTCATGCCCGGGAACCTTTTTCCCAGGGCCGGTGTCAGGGGGCGGGGCAGGGTGGTGCGCGGTAGGATGGAACAAGGCCCTACACGGGAGGCGCGGGTGTCACCGGGCGGAGTGCTCGACGTCGGACAGCAGGCCCTGGCCGCCGAGGCCGCATCCGCCGCGCGCCGCGAGGAGCAGGCGCTGCTCGTCCGGCTGCGTCGCGGCGACCCGGAGGCCTTCGAGTCCCTGGTGCTGGAGCACCAGGACCGCCTCTACGACTTCTGCTTCCGCATGCTGGGCGACCGCGAGGAGGCCCACGACCTGGTGCAGGAGATCTTCGTCAGCGTGCACCAGCACGTGCGGCGCTTCCGCGAGGACGCGCGCCTGTCCACGTGGCTGTTCCGCATCTCCAAGAACCACTGCCTCAACCGGCTGAAGTACCTCCAGCGCCGGGGGCGGGGCCGCTCGGAGGCCTACGACGAGGTGAGCGCCGCCGCCATCGCGCAAGGGGGTGGCGCCCCCGTCCAGCCGGACGCCGCCCTGGACGCGGCGCGTGAGCGGGCCCGGGTGCAGCGGGCCATTTCCCAACTGGACCCCGATGCGCGCATGCTGGTGGCGCTGCGAGACATCGAGGGCCTGAGCTACGACGAGATTGTGGACATCACCGAGCTGCCCGAGGGGACCGTGAAGAGCCGGCTCCACCGGGCACGCGAGAAGCTGGCGGACCTGCTGGGGCGCTTCGAACCATGAGCGGCGGCGGGTGGAGGTCAATGGACGTGCAACCCCGATTGGATCACCGCGAGGCGAAGGCGCTGTTCCTGGCGCTCGCGGACGAACAGCTGCCGGCCCCCCAGGAGCAGGCGGTGCGCAGCCACCTGGACGGCTGCGAGGAGTGCCGCCAGGGGTGGGACCGCTACGCACGCACCGTGGAGCGCGTGCGCTCGGTGGAGCGGGAGAAGGCCCCGCCCGCGCTCGCGTCGCTCGTGGCCGCCCGCGTGCGCCGCCAGCGCCGCTTCGGCCTGAAGGGCCTGCACCTGGCCCATGCCAACCACCGCTTCCCGGTGGAGGTCCTCATCCCGCTGCTCCTGGCCGCGGCCGTGGGGGCGTTTCTTTTGATGTCTTCCTGAAGCCGCCTCCCGGATGCGTTGCGTACCGGGGGAGGCTTGGCTACGGTGCCGCGCCTTTCATACGAGCGCGTCATGGCCGACACCGAGAACAAGAACCCCCCAGGTGAGAAGAGCGGCGAAGCGGCGGACTCCAGCTCCAAGGAGCAGGAGATCTACCAGCAGCGGTTGGACAAGGCCGCCAGATGGCGTGAGGCCGGCTTCAACCCCTTCGGCAACGGCTACGCCCCCCGGGACGTGGCGCAGCGGATCCACGACGCCCACGGCCAGAAGAGCCCCGAGGACCTGGACAAGGAAGCGCCCCAGGCGGACGTCGCCGGCCGCATCGTGGCCATGCGCTCGTTCGGAAAGGCCGCGTTCATCAAGCTGCGCGACCGCTCCGGCGAAATCCAGGTGCACGTGAAGAAGGACGTGCTGGGGGACCTCTATGAGGTCTTCAAGCAGTGCGACCTGGGTGACTTCGTCGCGGCGCAGGGCACCGTCTTCAAGAGCAAGACGGGCGAGCTGTCCATCGCGGCCACGAAGTTCGTGCCCCTCACCAAGTCCCTGCGCCCCATGCCGGAGAAGTGGCACGGCCTCACGGACGTGGAGGTCCGCTACCGCCAGCGCTACCTGGACCTGGTCTCCAACCCGGACGTGAAGCAGGTCTTCCTGAAGCGCAGCAAGCTGGTGAAGTTCATCCGGAGCTTCCTCGACGGGCGCGACTTCGTCGAGGTCGAGACCCCGATGATGCACCCGCTGGTGACGGGCGCGGCGGCGCGGCCCTTCATCACGCACCACAACACGTACGACATCGACCTCTACATGCGCATCGCGCCCGAGCTCTATCTGAAGCGGCTCGTGGTGGGCGGCATGGAGCGCGTCTACGAAATCAACCGCAACTTCCGCAACGAGGGCATCAGCACCCGGCACAACCCGGAGTTCACGATGCTGGAGTTCTATCAGGCGTACGCCACGTACGAGGACCTGATGGACCTCACGGAGGAGATGCTCTCGGAGGCCTCCCGCCACGTCACCGGCGACTCCAAGGTGAAGTACGGCGAGCACACCATCGACTTCGGCAAGGGCTGGAAGCGCATCCCCATGACGGAGGCCATCCGGGAAGCCGTCCCCGGCCTGTCCGACAAGGACATGGTGGACGCGGACCGCCTGCGTCACGAGCTGCTCAAGACGGTGCACTCGGAGGTGGAGCGCCGCGCCGTGGACGCCATGAACCACGGCGAGCTGGTGGGCGCCCTCTTCGAGGCCCACGTCGAGCACACGCTCATCCATCCCACCTTCATCACCCAGTATCCCACCGCAGTCTCCCCGCTCGCCCGCCGCAACGACCAGAACCCGGAAATCACGGACCGGTTCGAGCTCTTCGTCGCGGGCCGGGAAATCGCCAACGCCTTCTCCGAGCTGAACGACCCCCTGGACCAGAAGGGCCGCTTCCAGGCCCAGCTGGACGCGAAGCAGCGGGGCCAGCAGGAGACCATGGACTACGACGAGGACTACATCCGCGCCCTCGAACACGGCATGCCGCCCACGGCCGGTGAGGGCATCGGGATTGATCGCGTCGCCATGTTGTTCACGGACGCCGCCAGCATTCGTGACGTGATTCTCTTCCCCCTCCTCAAGCCGCTGGCGAAGTAGCCACGAGGCCTCGTGCACCCCGCCGAACGGCAGACCGACTATCGCTGGCCCCTCCTGTGGACCGGCGCCCTCGTGGCCCTCGTGGGAGCCATCCTCCTGGGGGTGGCCATCTCCGAGTCCGAGGCGTGGGCCGAGGTGGCCGGCGCCCTGGGCCTCTCCTTCGTGGGGTGGGGCGGGCTCGTCCAGTCCTTCGACGCCGGGGCGCTCGCCCTGGGCGCCCAGACGGCCTCCGCCGTGGCCGGGCCCAAGGCGCTCATCGGCGGGACGCTCGTCTGGCTGGCCGGCTGGGGCCTCATCGCCGCCGGCATCCGCCGCGCTCCGGCCTCCGGTGAGGGGCCCAGCCCCGCCGCCGGTGCGCCGCTGTACCCGCGCCTGGCGCGCTACCGGGACTTCTACTGGAGCACCCTGGGGGCCTACGGCGGCGGCATCCTCCTGGCGGAGCTGGCGCTGCTGCTGCTCCAGACCGTCCTCTCCAGCGGCGTGCCGTCGGACCTGGGCGGCGCCGCGCGCGAGTCGTCCGGGGGCCTGTCCCTGCCGCCCACCATCGCCTTCGCCATCGCGTTCATCATCAGCATGGGCGTGGCGTTCGCGTCCGGCTTCGTGGGCGCGTCCCGGGCGCAGCGGCTGTCGTTCCCGGAAGCCACCATCGGCGTGTTCTACCTGGGCCTGCCGGTGCCCATCCTCCTGTCGCTGATGGAGCGCGTGCCGTCGCTCCAGCTGGCCCTGGGCTACCGGCTGCGCGAGGTGACGTACGTCGCGGGGCTCATCGGCCGGCCGGAGCTGGCGTACTGGCTGGTGTTCGCCGCGCTGGTGCTGGCGCTCGTTTTGGGCATCAACACGGGCTTCATCGCGGCGGGCAGCGGCCGGGTGGACCTGCGGCTGGGCTTCGAGCTCTTCGTCGCGCGCCGGCACGTGGCGGTGTTCCGCCCGTCGCTGCTGCTGGGCGCGCTGGCGGTGCTGATGTTCGGCATCATCCCGCCGCTCATCGTCTACTTCATCATCCGCGGGGCGGAGGCCGCCGTGGAGCGCACGCGCGTGAAGTCCCTGGGCCTGGCGGATCCGCTGGCCGCCGCGTCCGCGCAGCACCGGATGAAGCTGCACGAGCAGTCCCCCACCATGATGATGACCGCCCTGTCCGTGGGCGGCGTGGGCGTGGGCGTGATGGCGCTCATCATCGTGCTCAGCGTGATGAGCGGCTTCGAGGCCGATCTCCAGCAGAAGATCCTGGGCACCAACGCGCACGCGGTGGTGTCGCGCTACGCCGGGGACCTGCCGGACTACGACAAGGTGATGACGCAGGTGAAGCGCGTGCCCGGCGTGGTGGGCCAGACGCCCTTCATCATCAACCAGGTGATGATCGCCTCCGAGGGCAACGTCGACGGCGTCATCATCAAGGGCATCGACCCGAAGACGGTCGGCTCGGTGACGGACCTGCCCCAGAACATCCTGCCCGGCGGCGACCTGGGCCACCTGGAGCAGCCCGCGAAGATCCTCCCCAGCAGCGCGGTGGAGGACGGGGACAAGAAGGACGCGGAAGAGGAGGACCCCATCATCGGCAAGCCCTCCAAGCCCGCGAAGCCCACGGTGCTGCCGGGCATCATCATCGGCCGGGAGCTGGCCGCGTCCCTGCGCGTGGTGGTGGGGGACCGGGTGAACGTCGTGTCCCCGCTGGGCACGGAGCTGGGGCCGTCCGGGCCCATCCCCAAGAGCCGCGCGTTCCGGGTGGCGGGCGTCTTCTACTCGGGCATGTACGAGTACGACTCCAAGTTCGTCTACATCCTGCTCAAGGAAGCGCAGGACTTCTTCGCGGTGAAGGGCGCCACCGGCATCGAATTGAAGGTGGCGGACATCGACGACGCGCGCCGCATCGCCAACCAGGTGGTGCGCGTGCTGGGCGGCTACCCCTACCGCGCGCGCGACTGGGGTGAGATGAACAAGAACCTCTTCTCCGCGCTGCGCCTGGAGAAGCTGGTGATGGGCATCATCCTGTCCATCATCATCATCGTCGCCGCGGGCCTCATCGTCGCCACGGTCATCATGCTGGTGCTGGAGAAGCGCAAGGAGATCTCCGTCCTCAAGGCGCTGGGCGTCCCGGACGGCGGCATCGTGAAGATCTTCCTCGCCGAAGGGCTCCAGATTGGCGTGGCCGGCGGCGTGCTGGGCCTGTTCTCCGGCCTCGCGTGGTGCCTCTTCATCGAGAAGGTCGGCATCAAGCTGGATCCCGAGGTCTATTACATCCCCGCGCTGCCGGTGCGCATCGAACCGGTGCAGACGGCGCTGGCGGTGGTCATCGCGGTGCTCGTCACCTACCTGGCGTCCATCTACCCGGCCCTCAAGGCGAGCAGCGTGGAACCGGTGGAAGGTCTGAAGGCGGAGTAGCCATGGCGCTGTTGTCCATCCGCAACGTCTTCAAGAGCTACTTCCTGCACGGCAAGCGCATTGACGTGCTGCGCGACGTGTCGCTGGACATCAACGCCGGCGAGCTCGTCTCCCTGATTGGCGCGTCCGGCGCGGGCAAGAGCACCTTCTTGCACGTGCTGGGCACGCTGGACGCCCCCGCCGCCGGTGAAGTCCTCTTCGACGGCAGGTCCGTCTTCTCCATGAACGACGCGGAGATCGCCGAGTTCCGCAACCGCACCATCGGCTTCGTCTTCCAGAGCCACTACCTGCTGCCGGAGTTCACCGCGCTGGAGAACGTGGCCATGCCCGCGCTCATCCAGCGCCGGGACCGGGCCCCGTCCTACGCGTACGCCCGGGAGCTCCTGGAGCGCGTGGGCCTGGGCAGCCGCGTGGATCACCGCCCCGGGGAGCTGTCCGGCGGCGAGGCCCAGCGCGTCGCCCTGGCGCGCGCGCTGGTGCTCAAGCCCGCGGTGCTGCTCGCGGACGAGCCCACCGGCAACCTGGACCCCACGACGGGCGAGGGCATCCACCAGCTGCTCCGGGACGTCAACCGGGACCTGGGCATCACCGCCGTCGTCGTCACGCACAACGAGACGCTTGCTCGCTCCATGCCCCGCCGTCTGAGACTCGCCGGCGGGCAGGTGTCGGAGGCCTGATGGCCACTCGCTTTTGGATTGAGGGGGCCTCCCCCCATCCCGTACATTGCCCCGCCTTTTCCTGGCCGGACTGCACTTGAGGCTCACCGTTCTGCGCAAGTCATTGCTCCCGCTGCTGGCGGTCGCCCTGTGGGCGCTCGGGCCGCTTCCTGCCCACGCCCAGGTGGACGTGGACGCGGGTTCGCCCGCCGTCGTTCCGCCGTCCGTTCCCGCCGCCACGCCTGTATCGCCTCCGGACGCGGGGACCCCCTCGGGCGCGGATGTGCCCCTGGCCACCCCGGACGAGGACGACACCCGGGTGTCCCCCTCGGACCGCGTGGTGGAGATCCGCGTCGAGGGCAACCGCCGCGTGGAGTCCGAGGCCATCCGCCGCGCCCTGCGCACCAAGGTCGGTGACCCGCTCAACCGCTCCGCGGAGGACCTCAAGGCCCTCTGGGCCCTGGGCTACTTCACGGACGTGCAGCTGCTCGCGCAGCGCATGGCCAACGGCATCGCGTACGTGGTGCGCGTGTCGGAGCGCCCCACCATCCGCGCCGTGCAGCTCCAGGGCAACGAGGAGCTCAGCGCGGAGGACCTGAAGGAACAGCTGGACCTCAAGGCCGGCAGCATCCTCGACATCGAGGCCGTGCGCGCCACGCAGAAGAAGATCCAGGAGAAGTACGTCGAAAAGGGCTACTTCCTGGCCGAGGTGAACTACCGGCTGGTCCCGGTGGAGAACGGCGCCGCGGTCAACGTCGTCTACGTCATCAACGAGCACTCGAAGGTGATGGTGCGGCAGATCATCCTCCAGGGCGCGGAGAAGGTGTCCCCGGAGGAACTCAAGGCGACGATGATCACGAAGGAGGGCGGCTTCCTGTCCTTCTTCACCGGCGAGGGCACCTACCGCGAGGAGGCCTTCCAGCGCGACCTCGCCGTCATCCAGATCGCCTACTACGACCGCGGCTTCATCAACGTGCGCGTGGACAAGCCCACCGTGCAGCTGTCCGCGGACAAGCGCGACATCTACATCACCCTGCACATCACCGAGGGTGAGGCGTACGACATCGGGAAGATCGACTTCGCGGGAGACCTGGAGCGCCCGCCGGAGGAGCTGCTCAAGCTGATGAAGTCGCGCCCCAAGACGCGCTTCAACCGCGGCCAGCTCTCCACGGACATCTCCAACATCTCCGACGTGTACTTCGACAAGGGGTACGCCTACGCCAACATCAACCCCGTGACTTCCGTGAACGCGGAAGACCGCACGGTGGACCTCACCTTCGACATCCAGAAGGGCCCGCTCGTCAACATCGAGCGCATCGACGTCGTCGGCAATACGAAGACGCGCGACAAGGTCATCCGCCGCGAGCTGCGCGTCTACGAAGGCGAGCTCTACAACGGCACCGGCGTGAAGCGCAGCCGCGAGCGCGTCACCGCGCTGGGCTTCTTCGAGACCGTCGAAATCACCCAGCACCCGGGCAGCTCCGACAACGCCATCGTGTTGCAGGTGGAGGTGAAGGAGAAGGCCACCGGCACCTTCCAGGTGGGCCTCGGCTTCTCCAACGTGGAGAACTTCATCTTCACGGCCCAGGTGTCGCAGAACAACTTCCTCGGCTGGGGCCAGAGCGTGTCCGCGTCCGCCCAGATTTCGGGCCTGCGCTCACTCGTCCAGCTGTCGTTCTACGACCCGTACTTCCTGGACACGAACTACCTCTTGTCCGCGGAGTTCTTCCGCGTGCAGGCGGACTACGAGGGCTTCATCCGCAACTCCACGGGCGGCACCATCTCCCTGGGCCGCCAGCTGGTGGACGACGTGCTGGCCACGGTCGGCTACTCGCGTGAGTACGTGGACGTGCAGGCGGGGCAGGGCATTGGCGCGGTGCTGCTGGCCAACCAGTTCCAGTCCGGCGTCACCAGCGCGCTGCGCCTGTCGGTGTCCTTCGACCGGCGCGACAACCGCCTCTTCCCGTCGCGCGGCTTTATCCACTACGGCTCGGTGGAGACGGCGCCCTCGTTCCTGGGCGGCACGTTCCTCTTCAACCGCTACACCGCCTACTCGCGCCTGTACTTCCCGCTGCCCCTGGGCTTCGTGTTCAAGACGAACGCCACGATGGGCTACGTGCAGCAGCTGGACTCCAGCAAGCCGCTGCCCATCAGCGAGCTCTACTACGTGGGCGGCATCAACACGATCCGCGGCTACTACCTGCGCAGCATCAGCCCCACGCTGCTGGTGCCCCGCGCGGACAACCCGGACGCCAACGTCACCGAGTTCCGGGTGGGCGGCAACAAGCAGCTCATCTTCAACTTCGAGCTGGAGTTCCCCATCTTCGAGAAGGCCGGCCTGCGCGGCGTGCTCTTCTACGACGCGGGCAATGCCTTCGGCTCCAACGAGAAGTTCTTCGAGGACCGGCAGGACAAGCTGCCCCTGGGCCTCTTCCACTCGGCGGGCTTCGGCTTCCGCTGGTTCTCGCCCATCGGACCCCTGCGCTTCGAGTGGGGAATCCCGCTGACCAAGCGGCCTTCGGATGACCCCATCCTGTTCGAGTTCACGATCGGTAACTTCTTCTGATAGGCATTGACCCCGTGGCCTTCCCGGCCCACGCGCTCCCTCCCTCCACGGGCGGAAGTGAACAGGCCGGGACGGCGGACGTCGGAGCCTGCAGCACCCTTTTCGAGGAGCCGTAACCCATGTCGCTTCGAAGCACCCTGGCGGCCGCCGCCGCTGTCCTGTCGCTCGCCCTCCCGGTTGCCGCTTCGGCCGCCGACCTCAAGGTGGCCTACGTCGACCTGCAGCGCGTGCTGCTGGAGGTGGATGACGGCAAGGCCGCCAAGGCCCGCCTCCAGAAGTGGCTGGAGGACCGCCAGAAGGAGATCGACAAGGAGCAGGACGCCCTCCGCAAGGAGAAGGAGACCCTGGACAAGCAGGCCAGCGCCATGAGCGAGGCCACGCGCACCCAGAAGGCCACGGAGCTCCAGAAGAAGGTGATGGAGCTGGCGCAGAAGTACGAGCGCAGCCGCGCCGAGGCCGCCAACAAGGAGCGCCAGGAGATGGAGCCCATCGTCAACCGCATCGACCAGGTCATCGCGACCATCGCGGAGCGGGACGGGCTGGGCATCGTGCTGGACAAGCGTGACTCGGGCATCGTCTTCGCGCTGTCCCAGTACGACATCTCCAACGAGGTCGTCCGCAACTACAACAACACCAAGAAGCCCGCGGCGCCGGCGGCCAAGGACGCCCCGGTCAAGAAGTAGGCGCCTCTGGACTCCCCAGTGCCTTCCGCACCCAACGCGCACCGGCTGGGGGACATCGCCGCCCACGTCGGGGGTGAGCTCCTCGGCGACCCGGGACTGCTCGTCCATGGCCTGAACGGCCTGGAGGAGGCAGTGCCCGGGGAGGTGTCGTTCTACGGCAACCCCCGCTACCGCAAGCAGTTCGAGGCCACCCGCGCCTCGGCGGTGCTGGTGGGGCGGGATGCCCCCGCTCGCGACGGCGTGGCGCTGGTGCGGGTGCCCAACCCGCACCTGGCGTACGCGAAGCTCCTGACCCTGTTCCATCCGGCCACGCGGCCCGCGGCGGGCATCCACCCTGCCGCCCACGTCCACCCGGAGGCCTCGGTGCACCCGGAGGCCACGGTGAAGGCCGGGGCGGTGGTGGAGAAGGGCGCCCACGTCGGCGCCCGCACGGTGCTGCACCCCGGCGCCTACGTGGGCGAGGGCGCGCGCGTCGGCGACGACTGCGTGCTCTACCCGCACGCCACGGTGCGCGAGGCCTGCATCGTGGGCTCGCGCGTCATCCTCCACGCCTCGTCGGTGGTGGGCGCGGACGGCTTTGGCTTCGCCTTCGACGCGGAAGGAGAGGACGGCCCCCGCCACTTCAAGATTCCCCAGGTGGGCATCGTCCGGATTGAAGACGACGTGGAGGTGGGCGCCTGCACCTGCATCGACCGCGCGACGGTGGGTGAAACGGTGGTGGGCCAGGGAACGAAGCTCGACAACCTGGTTCAAATCGCCCACAACGTGCGCGTGGGGCCGCTGTCGCTCATCTGCGCGCAGGCGGGCGTGTCGGGTTCGGCGGAGGTGGGCACCGGCGTGGTGCTGGCGGGGCAGGTGGGCGTGGTGGGCCACATCCGGGTGGGTGACCTGGCCAAGGTGGGCGCGCAGTCCGGCGTCGCCCATGACGTTCCAGACGGGCAGGTCGTCAGCGGCAGCCCCGCCATCCCGCACAAGGACTGGCTGCGCGCCAGCGCCGCGTCCGGGCAGATGGCGGACCTGCTCAAGGAAGTGCGTGCCCTTCGCAAGAGGGTGGAGCTGTTGGAGAAGGAGAAGGGCGGATGATGGACATTGGCGAGATCCAGGCGCTGCTGCCGCACCGCTACCCGTTCCTCCTGGTGGACCGGGTGGTGGAAATCGTGCCGGGCCAGAAGCTCACGGCGTACAAGAACGTCACCATCAACGAGCCCTTCTTCAACGGCCACTTCCCGGGACACCCGGTGATGCCGGGCGTGCTCATCCTGGAGGCGCTTGCCCAGGCCACGGCCATCCTTGCGTATAAGACGGAAGCCATGGACCCGACGCGGCTCGTCACGTACCTGATGGGCGTGGACAACGCGCGCTTCCGCAAGCCGGTGGTGCCGGGAGACAGGCTCCAGTTGGACATCGAGGTCATCCGCCACAAGGGCGCCATCTGGAAGACGAAGGGTGTGGCGTCGGTGGATGGCGCCAGGGTGGCGGAAGGAGAGTTCCTCGCCACCGTGGTGGACAAGAACAAGGCCGCCAAGGGCGACGAGAGCGCGGCGCCGTAGGGCGCGTCATACGCGCTGCTGAGGAGAGAAGGACATGGCGCAGGTTCATCCCACCGCGGTCGTCCATCCGGGAGCCCGGCTCCACGACACCGTGGAGGTGGGGCCGTTCTCGGTCATCGGACCCCAGGTCGTCATCGGCGCGGGCACCCGCATCGGGCCGCACGTCGTCGTCGAAGGCCGCACCACGCTCGGGGAGCGCAACCACCTCTTCCAGTTCTGTTCGGTGGGCGCGGCGCCCCAGGACTTGAAGTACGCGGGCGAGGACACGGAGCTCATCATCGGAGATGAGAACCAGATCCGTGAGTTCGTCACGGTGAACCTGGGCACGGTGGCCGGCGGCGGCGCCACGCGCCTGGGCCACCGGAACCTGCTGCTCGCCAACAGCCACATCGCGCACGACTGCATCGTGGGCAATGAGGTCCTCCTCGCCAACGGGGCCGCGCTCGCGGGCCACGTCACGGTGGAGGACTCGGTGAAGATTTCCGGCCTCGTCGCGGTGCACCAGTTCACCCGGCTGGGGCGCTACGCGTTCATCTCCGGCGGCTCCATGGTCACCATGGACGTGCCCCCGTACTGCACCGTGCAGGGGGACCGGGCCACGCTGGTGGGCCTCAACACCGTGGGCCTGGAGCGCGGCGGCTTCACCGAGGAGCAGATTGGCCGCGTGAAGGAGGCCTACCGCATCCTGTTCCGCTCCAAGCTGAGCCTGCAGGACGCGCTCGCGCAGCTGCGCGGGGAGCTCGCCAGCCACCCGGAAGTGGACCACCTGGTGCGGTTCGTGGAGACCAGCAAGCGCGGCGTCACGCGCTAGGCCCTGTCGCACCCAGAGAACGGAGTCGAGCGGGTGGAGCGCATCGGGCTCATCGCCGGGAACGGCCAGCTTCCCTTCCTCTTCGCGCGGGCTGCCCGCGCGCGCGGATTGGAGGTCGTCGTGGCCGCGCACCGGGGAGAGACGGACCCGGCGCTGGAGCAGGAGGTGGGCCACTTCGCCTGGGTGCGCGTGGGGCAGGTGGGCCGCATCCAGAAGGTGTTCCGCCAGGCGGGCGTCACCCGGGCGGCCATGGCGGGCGGCATCGGCCGCGTGCGCGCGTTCACGGAGGCCCGGCCGGACCTGGGCGCGGTGCGAATCATCTCCCGCCTGCGCAGCTTCCGGGACGACGCGCTGTTGCGCGCGGTGGCCGCGGACTTCGAATCGCAGGGCATCACCATCATCGCGCCCACGGACTTCCTGGGGGAGGTCCTCTGCCCCGAAGGCCACCTGGCCGGCCCCGCGCTCAAGCCCGCCCAGGAGAAGGACGTGGCCCTGGGCAGGGAAGTGGCGGTCCTCCTGGGCCAGGCGGACGTGGGCCAGACGGTGGTGGTGCGCGACGGCCACGTGCTCGCGCTGGAGGCCGTGGAGGGCACCGACGAGACCATCCGCCGGGGCGCGAAGCTGGGCGGTCCGGGCGCGGTGGTGGTGAAGCGCTGCAAGCCGGAGCAGGACCTGCGCTTTGATTTGCCCGCCGTGGGCCCCCGCACGCTGGAGGTCATGGCGGAGGTGGGCGCCCGGGTGCTCGCGCTGGAGGTAGGGCGGACGGTGCTGTTGGACGCACCCGCCCTCTTTTCCGGGGCCACCGCGCGGGGCATCACCCTGGTGGGCGTGCGGTAGGCTCGCGCGGGAATCCCTTCCCCCGGGCTGGAGTTGCCTCCCCACCTCCCCCGCGACGCCGAGGCCGACGCCGCATGTCCGTCCGAATCCTACCTCTCGTGGCCCTGCTGGGCCTGCCGCTCTCTGCCTCCGCGGAGGCCATCCGGGTGTCGCTGGAGGGCAAGGCGGCGCTGGGTGAGGGTGTGCCCACGCTGCTCGTCCACATCGAGGAGCCCATCGACGGCTTCGAGGTGAAGCTCAAGCGCAGCGACGGCAAGACGGTGGAGCTCAAGGGGGGCGGCAAGCCGGGCATCACCCGTCGCGTCGCCCTGGAGCAGCCGGAAGGGAAGTTCCACTACGAGGGCGAGCTCACCGTGCGCTTCCCGGGCAATGCGGAGCCGGGCTCCATGCCCCTGTCCTTCGACACGGAGCTCAACGGCCCGCTGAAGATGGAGGTGCGCCCGGAGGACGTGGACGTGGCCGGCCGCAAGCTGCGCTTCACGCTGTCGCGTCCGGCCGGGAAGACGGAAGTCACGGTGAAGATGGACACCGGCAAGACGGCCTTCGCGGGCGACGTGGACTTCAAGGGCGCGCCCGCGGGCACGCCCCTGGAGGTGAAGTGGCTGCCGGCGGAGGGCAAGGTGATGCACATCCGCCTGCGCGCCTACGACACCTCGGACTTCTACACCGGCGTGGACCTCTACCCGTGGCAGGTGGACATCCCGCACGAGGAGGTGACGTTCGCCTCCGGCCGCTCGGACATCCCGCCGGCGGAGAAGGGCAAGCTGGACGCCAGCTACAAGAGCATCACGGAGGCGTTGAATAAGTATGGCCGGTGGGCGTCGCTGCGCCTGTACGTGCTCGGGCACACCGACACGGTGGGCAGCGCGAGTGACAACCGCGAGCTTTCGCTCAAGCGGGCGAAGAGCATCGCGTCCTACTTCCGCCAGCGCGGCCTGAAGGTACCAGTGTTCTACGAGGGCTTTGGTGAGCAGTCCCCGGCGGTGCCCACGCCGGACGAGACGGCGGAGGCGGCCAACCGCCGCGCCGAATACATCATCGCGGTGGAGGACCCGTCGCTGACGAACGCGCCCTTCACCCCTCGCTGGCGCAAGCCTTGAGGTGTCACATGGTGGAACTTCCGCGCATCCGTTGGGCGCTCGCGGTGGCGGGCCTGGGCTTCATGGGGACGGTGGGCTGTGTGCGCACCGTTCCCTATGCCCAGCGCGTGGAGGCCGAGGACGAGAAGTGCACGCTCCTCCAGGCGCTGCTGCGTCAGCCCGCGCCCGCCCAGGCCATCCAGAAGTTCGTCTCGGAGGGCAAGGAGCAGAGGGCCCCCGTGGTCGTCTACGTGCGCCACCCGGAGGAGGCCTCGCTGGAGCGCTTCTTCACCGGCGACACCCAGTGCGCCAGCGACTCGTTCAAGGTCGTGCAGGAGAACGTCGTGGACGCAGTGGTGGTGTACCTGCAGGAGGTCCAGGGCGGCTACGCGTACGACGCTCAGCGCTCCAGCCCGGAGCACCTCACCATGGACGGCCGTCCCCAGGGCACCGTGCGCAAGGACGGCACGGTGTGGGTGGCGGGCGCGGACGCTATTTGAGCAGGTCCTTCGCCCCGTCCGCGATGAACTGCACCGCGATGGCGGCCAGGATGAGGCCGGACACGCGCTCCAGGATGGCCACGCCGGACTGACGCAGCACCCGCTGCACCAGGCTGGACGCGTTGAGGATGAAGTAGGTCGCCGTGAAGGTGAGCACCACCGCCGCGACCACCGGCAGCGCGGACACGAAGGACGTCCCGGAGCGAGCCATCAGCACCATGGCCGTGGCGATGGCGCCCGGCCCCGCGAGCAGCGGAATGGCCAGCGGGACGATGGCCACGTCCTCCTTCACCACGCCCTCTTCCTCTTCCGTGGGGCTGGTGCGCGTGGAGGACGGCCGCGCGCGGAGCATGTCCAGGGACGTAATCAGCAGCAGGATGCCGCCGGCCACGCGGAAGGCGCCCAGCGACACCGCGAACACCTGGAAGATGACGCGGCCGAAGACGGCGAAGAAGAGCATCAGCCCGCACGCCACCAGACAGGCGCGCAGGGCGGTGCTTCGTATCTGCTGCTTGGTGTCCCCCGCCGTCATCGCCAGGAACAGCGGCACGACGCCAATCGGGTCCACCACGAAGAAGATGGCGGACAGCGACACGAGGAAGGTGGACACCATGGCGGACATCGACATGGCGCCTTACACCGTGAAGCGGAGCTTCCAGACCATGCCCAGCGCTTCGACGAAGATCTTCTTGTTCATCTTCGAGTGCCCCACGCGCCGGTCCTCGAACACGATGGGGACCTCTCGCACGGTGAAGCCCTTGCGCAGGGTGCGGTAGGTCAGCTCAATCTGGAACGCGTACCCGGTGCTGCGCACCTCATCCAGGTTGAGGGTCTCCAGCACGCGGCGGTTGAAGCACTTGAAGCCGCCGGTGAGGTCGCGCACGTCCACGCCCAGGATGCTGCGCGCGTAGAGCGAACCGCCGCGGCTGATGATCTTCCGGCCCACGCCCCAGTTCACCGTGCCGCCGCCCTCCACGTAGCGCGAGCCCAGCACCAGGTCCGCGCCACCTTCGGCGGCGTCCAGGAAGGTGGGCAGGTAGCGCGGGTCGTGGCTGAAGTCCGCGTCCATCTCCAGGATGTACGTGTAGCCCTCGGCCAGGGCCCAGCGGAAGGCGGCCAGGTACGCGCGGCCCAGGCCCTCCTTCTTCTCGCGGTGGAGCACGCGCACGCGCGGGTTCTTCGCGGCCAGCTCGTCCGCCAGCTGCCCCGTCCCGTCGGGCGAGTTGTCGTCGACGACGAGGATGTCCACACGGGGGTCCGCCGCCAGCACCGCCTGGGTGATGGGGCCGATGTTGTCCCGCTCGTTGTAGGTGGGGATGCAGACCAGCGCACGGTTCATGACCCGGCGGACATACCCCAAACCCGGCGCTGGAACAGCAGAACCCGCGCCAACCCCGTCGGTTCTGCCGGCTCAGGACACAGCGCGAGGGGGCAACAGCTCCAGCACCGTCTGGGCCGCGCGGTGGGCGGCCCCCACCTCGCCCAGGCGTCCACGCACCTCGGCCAGGCCCTGGACCATGTCGTCGCGGGGCTCGCCCGGCAGCCACACGCGCCGCACCTCCGAGGCGATGTTCTCCGGCGTCATCTCCCCCTGGAGCAGCTCCGGCACCACGCGCCGGCCCGCCAGCAGGTTGATGAGCGACACGAAGGCCACCTTCAGCATCAGCCGGCCCACCCAGTACGTCACCATCGACACGCGGTAGACGACGACGAGCGGCCGCTCCATCAGCCCCGCCTCCAGCACCGCCGTGCCGGACGCCACCACCGCGGCGTCGCTCGCGCCCACCACCTCCGGGGCGCGCCCGTCCACCAGCACCGGCGTCACGCCGCTGCCCTCGAAGCGGGAGAGGATTTCCTCCTTCTCGATGGTGGGCGCCACCGGCACCACCACCTGGAGCCCCGGCCGCTCGGAGGCCAGCTGCTTCGCGGCGCCCACGAGGGTGGGGAGGATGCGGCGGATCTCACTCATCCGGCTGCCGGGTAGGAGCGCGAGCGTGGGGGCGTCCTGCTTCAGCCCCAGCCGCTGCCGGAACTCATGGGCGCTGGCGGATGGGGGCATCTGCTCCAGCACGGGACTTCCCACGTAGCGTGCGGGCACCCCGGCCTCCCGGTAGAACTCCTCCTCGAAGGGCAGGATGCAGAGCATCCGGTCCACCAGCCGCTGGATGGTGCGCACGCGGCCCCGGCGCCAGGCCCAGATCATCGGGGACACGTAGTAGGCCACCGGGATGCCCAGGGCCTTGAGCTTCTTGGCCAGCCGCAGGTTGAAGTCCGGGATGTCCACGAGGATGGCGACGTCGGGGCGGCGCTCCTCGGCGGCCTGGGCCAGGTCCTTCATGATCCGCAGGATGCGGGGGATGCGGGGGAGCACCTCGGTGATGCCCATGACGGACACTTCGCGGGCGTCGTGGATGAGCTCCACTCCCCGAGCGGCCAGGCGGGCGCCCCCCATGCCGAAGAAGGTGAGGTCCGGGCGCAGGGCCTGGAGGGCGGCGACGAGCTCCGACGCGTGGGTGTCGCCGGAGGCCTCGCCGGCCACGACGAGGATGCGGGGGGAGGATGGCTGCGTCATGGGAGGCAAGACCCTCATCGTAGCTGATGCGCGGAGGGAGGGAGGTTGTAGACTGCGGCCCCCTTGAAGACGCTTCTGCTCGCCGAGAGCCACCCCCCGACCCTGGAGCACCTGACGGGCCTGCTCTCGCAGGCCGGGTACACCGTTCGGGCGGTGAATGACGCCGTGATGGCGTTGGAGCACTTCTCGGCGGACAACCCGGACGTGGTGGTGCTGGGCGTGGACCTGCCGCGCGTGGAGGGGCAGCACGTCGTGCACCTCATCCGCGGGCACAGCCAGGGCGGGCGCGTGCCCATCGTGGCCATCGACAAGGGGCACCTGGGCCGCGCGAAGGGCGTGAGCTCGGTGCTGGACCTGAAGGTCAACGCGTACATCCCGGATCCGCTCAAGCCGGGAGAGCTGGTGCCCCGCCTGGAGGCGCTGGTGAAGGCCGCCCAGGCCATCCCGCTCACGGGCCTGGCCGCCACGCTGTCGAGGCCCGCGGTGGCGGCGGGGGACCTGAAGGCCTTCCCGCTGCCGGCGCTGCTGCATTCGCTCTACCGGCTGCGGCGCGACGGCGTGCTGGTGGTGGCGCACAAGGGCCTGTATCGCCGCGTGTTCTTCCTGCGCGGTGGACCCGCGAACTTCGACTCCTCCGCGAAGGAGGACGCGCTGCCCCGCTATCTGCGCGAGCGGAAGGTCCTCACGGAGGCGCAGGAGCAGCCGGTGGTGGAGTCGCTCGCCTCCGGGCTGCGCATCGGCGCGGCGCTCGCGGACGTGGGCGTGGAGGCGGTGGGCGAGGACCTGCTGGCGCTGCTGCGCGACTTCACGAGGGACCGGCTCGGGCGCGTGCTGGCCATGCGCGAAGGCCGCTTCGCGTTCTACGCGGGTGACGAGTTCTCCTCCGAGGTGGCCTCCGTGGAGCAGCCCGCCCTGGCCCCGCTGCTGGAGGCCGCGCGCCGGCGCATGCCGCTGCGGGTGGTGGCGGGCGCGCTCAAGGTGCACGTGAACGAGTACCCGGTGCGCTCGGCGGACTTCGGCCGGGACCTCCAGGCGATGGCGCTGGACACGGAGGACATCAAGCTGGCCATGCAGGTGAATGGCCGCATCGTCCTCAAGGACCTGCTGGCGCACGGGCGCGCGGAGCTGCGGGCGGCGTACACGCTGCTGTGGTTCCTCAAGCTGACGGGCGGCGTGACGTTCTCCGCGACGCCGGTGGCGACGGGGACGGACGTGCTCAGCGCTGCGGCGGTGCCGGACGTCATCGCGCCGCGCAAGCGCAAGAGCCTGCCACCGGAGACGGCGGCGGCGGTGCGCGAGGAGGCGGTGCGCATCATCACGCGCAGCTACTTCGGCGGGCTGGGGCTGGATCTCGCGGCGGATAAAGAAGCGGTGGAGCGCGCGTACCACGAGACGGCGATGCGCTTTCACCCGGACACCTACGCGGAGTTCGACATCTCCGACCTGCGCGACCTGTTGGAGCAGGTGCAGGAGAAGCTGTCCGCGGCGTACCGCGTGCTGAGCGTGGACGAGAAGCGCCGCGCCTACCTCCAGTACTTCTTCAGCCGGCAGGAAGTGGTGGGCCGCGCGACCGCCATCAACGTGGACGCGGAGCTGGCGCTGCGCCGGGGCGAGTCCGCGATGAAGCGGGGCGACTACAGGGCGGCCATCCAGGGCTTTGAAGAAGCGGTGTTACTCAACGGCAGCGAGCCCGAGTACTACTCGTACCTCGCCTGGGCGAAGTACCGGGGCTCCCCCGGGCCGCTGATGCAGCGGGCGCTCGCGGCGCGCAAGGTGCTCAAGCAGGCGCTGACGTTGGACCCGTACCTGGAGCGGGCGCAGGTCATCGCGGCCATCATCGAAATCGATTTGGACGACGCGCCGCTCGCACGAAAGAAGCTGATGAAGGTGCTGGAGCTGAACCCGTATTCGGTGCTCGCGAGGGCGGCGTTGCAGAAGGTGGTGAAGTAGTCATGCATCGCGCGCTCTGGAAGCTCTTGCGCTACGCGAAGCCGCACGCGGGAATCCTGGTCCTGGCCTTCGTGTGCATGGCGGTGTTGGGGCTCGCCACGGGCGCGTACGCGTACCTGCTGGGGCCGGCGCTGCGCTTCCTGTTGTCGGGAGGTGAAGAGGGCTTCGCGAGCGCGCACAAGGTGCCGTGGCTCGCGGACCTGCCGCGCGAGGCGGCGCTCTGGGGCTTCCCGGTGCTGGTGCTGGGCGTGGGCGCGGTGAAGGGCGTGGGGTACCTGGGCCAGTTCTACTTCATGGGCCTGTTCGCGCAGCGCGTGGTGAAGGACCTGCGGCGCGACCTGTTCCTGAGGCTCACGGCGCTGTCGCCGTCGCAGCTGTCGAAGGAGCGGACGGGAGACCTGCTCAGCCGCTTCTCCTCGGACGTGTTGGCGGTGGAGATGGCCGCCATGTACACGGTGGGCTCGTACCTGCGCGACACGATCCAGGTGCTGGTGCTCGCGGGCGTGGCGCTGGCGATGAGCCCGATGCTCGGAGGGCTGATGCTGGCGGTGATTCCGCTGGCGGCGCTGCCCGCGTCGAAGCTCACGCGCAAGGTGCTGAAGGGAACGCGCGAAGGCCAGGCCCACCTGGGACAGCTCGCGGGCCAGCTGCACGAAGGGCTGGGAGGCCTGCGCACCATCCAGGCCTTCAACGGCCAGGAGGCGGAGCTGGCGCGCTTCGAGTCCTACGCCAAGGCCCACGAGGAAGCCGTGGTGGGCGCGGCCTGGGCGCGAGGAGGCGTGCCGGGGTTGATGGAGGTGCTCGCGGCGGCGGCGCTCGCGGGAGCGCTGGGGTACGCGGCGGCGACGCGGGCGATGGAGCCGGAGGCGCTCCTGTCGCTGCTCACGGCGGTCATCCTCGTGTACCAGCCGGTGAAGGACCTGGGCCGGGTGACGCAGTTCGCGGTGCAGGCGGGAGCGGCGGGAGAGCGCCTCTTCGCGCTGCTCGACCTGAAGCACCCGGTGGAGGACACCGCCAGCGCGGTGCCGGCGCCCGCGCTGCGCGAGTCGCTGCGCATGGAGGACGTGCGCTTCTTCTACGGAGAGCGCCGCGCGCTGGACGGGCTGACGCTGGACCTGAAGGTGGGGCAGGTGGCGGCGCTGGTGGGAGGCAGCGGAGGCGGCAAGAGCACGGTGACGTCGCTGCTGCTGCGCTTCGAGCGGCCCCAGCAGGGGCGCATCCTCCTGGATGGGAAGGACGCGGACGCGTACACGGCCGCGAGCGTCCGAAGTCAGTTCGCGCTGGTGACGCAGGAGCCGCTGCTCTTCCACGGAACGGTGCTGGAGAACCTGCGGCACGCCAGGCCCGATGCGACGAAAGAGGAAGTGGAGGCCGCGGCGAGGGTGGCGAACGCGGACACCTTCATCCAGGCGCTGCCCCAGGGCTACGACACGCGCATCGGAGAGCGAGGCGTCACCCTGAGCGGAGGCCAGCGTCAGCGCCTGTGCATCGCGAGAGCGGTGCTGTCGAAGGCCCCGGTGCTGGTGCTGGACGAAGCGACGAGCAGCCTGGATCCGGAGAATGAGCGCGAAGTGCAGGCCGCGCTGGCGAAGGTGCTCCCCGGCCGGACGGCGCTGGTCATCGCGCACCGGCTGTCGACGGTGACGGGCGCGGACGTCATCCACGTGGTGGAGGCGGGCCGCATCGTGGAGAGCGGGAGCCACGCGGACCTGCTCCAGAAGGAAGGCCGCTACGCCGCCATGTGGCGCCTGCAGACGTCGGGCCCCATGGAGCGGGGGGCGGCGTGAGCAAGGCCAGGAAGCCTCTCTCCCTGGCGATCCGCGCCGTGTTCGGCGTGCTGTTCCTGCTGCTCGGTGTCGCGGGCTTCTTCGCCTTCGCGGCGGGCTTCGCGGACTACCCCATGGTCGAGCCCAAGCCGGACGCGAAGCCGTGGATCCGGGGCGCGTACCACGTGCACACCACGCGCTCGGACGGGAACGGTTCACCCGCGAAGGTCGCCCAGGCGGCGAAGGCCGCGGGCCTGGACTTCGTGGTGCTCACCGACCACAACGACTTCAAGCCACCCGCCGCGACCTGGGTGGACGGCGTGTTGCTCATCCCGGGCGTGGAGGTGTCGACCAGCGCGGGCCATCTGGCCGCGTTCGGCATGCAGCGGCCCATCGAAGGCGTGAAGCCCTGGGGCCCCCCGGAACAGGCCGTGGCCGCGATCGAAGCCGCCGGAGGCACGGCGGTCCTCGCGCATCCGGTCCAGACGAAGAACCCGTGGAAGGACGAAGCCACTGCGCACCAGGTCCCGGGCTTCGAGCTGTACTCGGCGGACACCTTCTTCCGGCAGGCGCTGAGAAGCCCGGTGAGCCGCCTGCTGCCCGCGCTCGGAGCTTCCATGGTGAGCCCGGTGCACGGAGTGATGCTGCTCGCGGTTCCAGAGCCACGCCCGACGGAACGCTTCCTGGAACTGGCGCGAGAGCGCAAGCGCCTCGCCCTGTGCGGCAGTGACGCGCACGGCGTGCCCGCGTACGAGGACATCTTCAACGCGCTCGACATGGAGCTGCCACCGGACGTGCTGCCAGGTCCCCTGTCCCAGAACGCACGCGAAGCCGCGGCCCAGGTCACGCAGGCCCTGGCGAGCGGCCGTGCACTCTGCGTCTTCCGAGCACTCGGAGCCCCCGACGGCTTCGCCCTGGAAGGCTACGACCCGAACACGCGAGAGGCCCCCGTGGGAGCGCTGCTGACGGTCCGCCTCCCGGAACACACGCCCGGGACGCTGGAGGTCCGCGTCTGGGGCGAAGGCCGCCTCCAACCCGACGGACAGCACGTCGAACTGACCGGTCCCGGAGTGGTCCAGGTGGAGGTCTGGGCCCACGCGCCCGGGCGTTTCTTCGGCCACGAGTGGCGGCCCTGGTTGGTTCCCAGCCCGGTGCGAGTTGTGCCCGGACCGCCGGGCATCTGATAGAGCGCGGGACGTCGCCCATGCGCCTGCTCTACGTCGTCGCCACCTACATCCTCTTCGCGCTGCTGTTCCCGGTGCTCTGCGTGCATCGGAAGACGCGTCACGGGCTGAAGCAGCGGCTGGGCTTCTACGGACCGGGAGACCTGCCGAAGGGAGAGGGCCCGCTGCTGTGGTTGCACGGAGCCAGCGCGGGAGACCTGCTGGCCCTCGCGCCCATGTTCGGCCCCTTGCGCCAGCGCTTTCCCGGCTGCCGCATCGTGCTCTCGACGATGACGGACAGCGGCCACGCGATGGCGAGGGACCGCCTGTCGAAGCAGATCGACGGAGTCGTCTACGCGCCCTACGACCTCTGGGGCGCGACGCGACGAGCGGTGCGGGCCCTTCGTCCGGACCTCCTGGTCCTCGAGTACACGGAGGTCTGGCCCAACCTCATCCGCGCCGCGAAGCAATCCGGAGCCAGCGTCGTCATGACGAACGGACGCTTCTCCCCGGCGAACGTGGGGAAGTATCGGACGCTCTTCGGCCTCATCGAAAACCCGCTGAAGGACATGGACCTGCTGCTGATGCGGCAGGTCGAGGAATCCGAAAGAGCCAAGGCCCTGGGAGCCCCGGCCGACCGGGTCCTCACCACCGGAAACACCAAGTTCGACGCCCTCGCCGCGGGGCCCGCCCCAGAGGACGAAGCCCTGCGAACCGCCCTGGGCCTGTCCCCAGCGGAGCCCATGTGGCTCGCGGGAAGCACGCACGAGGGCGAGGAAGAAATCCTGTTGCAGGTGTATCAGCGTCTGCGGGAGCGCTGGCCCACGCTGACCCTGGTCATCGCGCCGCGCTACCTGAACCGGGCGGAGCGGATCATGACCCTCGCGAAGGAGCGCAACCTGATCGTGGGCCTGCGCTCGCAGGGCAACCCGGAGCGGGCGCCGGTGGTGGTGATGGACTCGATGGGCGAGCTGTCGCGGGCCTACCGCCTGGCGACGGTGGTGTTCGTGGGAGGTTCGTTCACGAAGCGGGGCGGACAGAACATCCTGGAGCCGGCGGGGCAGGGCAGGCCGGTGTTGTTTGGCCCGCACATGGACAACTTCCGGGACAGCGTCGCGGTGCTGCAAGGCAACGGAGGCCTTCAAGTGGCGGACGGAGAAGCCCTGCACGCCGCGCTGGAGGACCTGCTCGCCCATCCCGAACGCCGGGAGCAACTGGGCGCCCAGGCGGAAGCCACGGTGCGCCGCATCTCCGGAGCCAGTGAGCGCAACGCTGAAGCCATGGCCGCGCTAAGGAGGGCGCCTCGATGACGCTCATCGTCCATCCGCACTTCCACAAGCGCTACACAGGAGTCACGCGGCACGTGGAGTCCGTGGTGCCAGCGCTGGCCCACGGCGACGAGACACGGGTCATCGGCTCCGGCCTGACGGAGGCCCTGCCGCGAATCACCTGGGGAGAGCTGATCCGCCGCTCGCACCAGGAGCCCATTGTCTGGCACGCGCACCGCAACAACGAGCTGCTGGCGGGGATGCTCCTGAAGGCGCTGGGAGGCAAGGTCCAACTCGTCTTCACCAGGCACACGTCGGTGGCCCCCACGCGCTTCACGCGCTGGCTCGCCAGGGGCGCGGACGCGCTGGTGTCGCTCACGAAGCAGATCTCCGACG
Organism: Corallococcus sp. AB049A; assembly: GCF_003668885.1. Lineage (NCBI taxonomy): Bacteria > Pseudomonadati > Myxococcota > Myxococcia > Myxococcales > Myxococcaceae > Corallococcus > Corallococcus sp. AB049A. The sequence continues at coordinate 30,521 of NZ_RAWL01000033.1, forward strand.
TCATCGCGCTCCCGTCCACGGTCATCTCCCACGGCATCGACCTCCAGCGCTTCCATCCACCGGAAGACCGTGACGCGGCCTGGGCCCGGCTCCAGCAGGGAGGCCGCTACGGCATCGGCGTCATCGGGCGCATCCGCAAGGAGAAGGGGCAGGGCGACTTCATCGAAGCCTTGAGGCCCCTCTTGCCGCAGCGGCCGGAGTGGCAGGCGGTGCTGGTGGGGCTCGCGAAGGGGCCGGACCTGACGTGGGTGAACGGGCTGCGCGAGGGCATCGAGGACCGGGTGCTGCTCGCGGGAGAGCAGTCCACCATCGAGCCCTGGTACCAGGGCCTGAGCATCCTGGTGCACCCGTCCTACGCGGAGGGCTACTCGCTGGTGCACGTGGAGGCGATGGCCTCCGGCTGCTGCGTGGTGGCCTCCAAGCTGCCGTACCTGGACACGCTCATCGAGCACGGCCGCACGGGCTTCTTCTTCGAACCCGGAGACGTGAAGGGCCTGCGAGCCCTCCTGGACGAACTGACCCGCGAACCGGAGCGAGCCCGTCAGGTCGGCCGCAACGCGGCAGAGGAGGCCCGGAGCCGCTGCGGCGTCGAGCACGAAGCCCGGGCGCTCCGGGACCTCTACCATTCGCTGGTGAAGCGCTGATGCGCATCCTGCACCTGCTCGCGAGTCCCTTCTGGAGCGGCCCGGCGGAGAACGTCGCGCTGCTCGCGCAAGCACAGCGGGCCCTGGGCCACGAGGTCACGGTGGCGGTGGATCGCAAGCGCCGGGACATCGCAGCCGAAGAACCCGCCGTCCCCCGCTTCCAGCAACTGGGCCTCCTGGATGAAGGAGGCCTGACGTTGTCCGTGAAGTCCCCACCGTGGGAAATCTGGAGCGACCTGCGAGCCCTCCGCCGCAGGACGGTGGACGTGGTCCACACCCACTTCACGCATGATCATCTCGTGGCTCGCTGGGGGACGCCGAAGGGAGCCGTGCGGATCCGCTCCATCCATGCGCCGCGCTCGCTGAGGTCCTCGCTGCCCGAAGCCAGCGCCTACACGGTGCCCGCGAGCCACCTGGTACAGAAGCTCGAAGGCCGTCACCGTCCCGTCCAGGTCCTGCCAGCGCTGGTGGATCCGATGTTCGCCCCGCCGAGCGACCGCAAGACCCTCCGCCAGACCCTGGGCCTGGAGGACACGCACCTCGTGGGGATGATCTCCACCTTTCAGCAGAGCCGTCGTCACGCGCTGGGAGTCGAAGCCTTCGCCACGTTCCGGCAGCAGCGCCCCGAAGCCCGCCTCGTGCTGGTAGGCGACGGAGCCCTGCTCGAAGCGACGCGGACGCAGGTGGCGGAGCGAGGCCTCACGGAGCATGTGACCTTCGCGGGCTACCAGCAGGGAGCGGACTTCGCGAAGTGGCTGCAGGCCCTGGACGAGGTTTGGATCCTCGGTCTGGGAAACGACTGGAGCGCCAGGGCCGCGGCCCAGGCCCGGGCCTGTGGAGTCCGGGTGGTCGCGGTGAACGAAGGAGCGCTCCCGGAGTTGGCGGACGCAAGCGTGGAAGCGCCCACGGTGGAAGCCGTCATCACCGCCGCACGGTCCGGATCCACGGCGAAGACCCGGCACCCGACGAACGAGCACATCGCCAGGGACATCCTGGCTCTCTACGCGCAGGCCGCGGAGCCACGGCGATGACCGGAGCACCCACGGCGCTGGAGCGGATCTTCTATCCGCCAACACCGGAGCCCTGGACCCGCCGTGCCCTCCTGTCGCCGCTGACGCTGGTGTCCTGGACCTACAGCGGAGCGGTCCGCCTCCGAAGCGCCCTCTACGACTCGGGACTGAAGCGAGCCGAACACGTCGAAGGCCTGCGAGTCATCTCCATCGGCAACCTCAACGTCGGAGGCACGGGCAAGACGCCCGCGGTCCTCCACCTCGCGGAGCAATTGATCCGCGAAGGGCGCAAGGTCGGAATCCTCACGAGAGGCTACGGACGCGAGTCCCAGCAGCCGCTCACCTTCACGGGAGCGGAGCCACTGCCCGACGTGACGGAGGCGGGGGACGAACCGCTGCTGCTCGCACGCAGGTGCCCCGGGGCCCGGCTCTTCGTGGGCGCGGACCGGGTGGCGGCGGCCTTCCGGGCCAGGGACGACTTCGGCCTGGACACGGTCCTGCTGGACGACGGCTTCCAGCACCGCCGTCTGCACCGTGACGAAGACCTGGTCGTCGTCGACGAAGCCGTGGGCCTGGGCAACGGCCAGCTGCTCCCAAGAGGCCCGCTGCGAGAGCCCCCGTCCGCCCTGCGCCGGGCCACGCTGCTCTGGCTGAGAGCCGCCCCGGGAGACGCCGCCCCCAACCCATGGGTCGAAGCCCTGACCGTCCCCAGGGTCCGGACGCGCTACGGCCCCACGGGCTGGAGGGCCCCCGCGGGCACCGAGCACGCGACGAGCGCGCTCGAAGGAAGGCCCGTCCTCGCCCTGGCCGGACTGGCAAGGCCCGGGGGCTTCCTGAAGACCCTCACCACGCTCGGGGTGGAGGTCCGGGACGCGGCCCTCTTCCCGGATCACCATCGCTTCACGGCGGAAGAGCTGCGGCAGGTCGAAGCCCGTGCCCGTCAGCGAGGCGCGCGAGTGGTGACGACGGAGAAGGACGCGGTGCGCCTGCCCGCTGGCTTCGAGGCCTGGGTGGTACGCCTGGGAGTGGAGGTCCTGGAGGGCGAAGCGCATCTGAAGCGGGCGCTGGGACTGCAGGGGCAGACGCGCGACTTGTGAGGGCTGGAGCGCTGTGGGACAACGCGCGCCCATGCCCGCGGCCCCGTCTTCACGTCCGGCAGCATCGTCCTCGCGCCTGCCACTCGCCTTCGCGCGCCGTCGGGTGTTGCTGGTGGGAGACCTGGTCGCCGACCACTACCTCTATGGCCAGACGGACCGGGTGAGCCGCGAGGCCCCGGTGCTCATCGTCCGGTACGAGTCGTCGGAGGTGAAGCTCGGCGGCGGAGCCAACGTGGCGGCCAACATCCGCGCGCTGTCGGGGCAGGTGACGGCGGTGGGCGCCCTGGGCGTGGACTCCATGGGCACCGAGCTGCGCAAGCTCTTCGACACGGCGGACATCCGGCTGCACGCGGTCAGCAGCCGAAGCATCCAGACGGAGACGAAGACGCGCATCCTCGCGGGAGGCATCAGCACCACGAGGCAGCAGATGCTCCGGGTCGACCGGGGCCAGCGAGGCCCACTCCCGCCCCGGATGCGCAAGGCCATCGCCAGGCAGGTGGAGGCGGCGGCGAAGGACGCGGACGCGGTGGTCGTCTCGGACTACGGCGCGGGCGTCGTGAGCGACGAAGTCCGGGCCGCGCTGCGAAAGCTCGCCGCGGACGGGCTCCCGGTCTGCGTGGACAGCCGCTATGCGCTGGCAGCCTTCGCCGGCCTCACGGTGTGCAAGCCCAACGAACCGGAACTCGAAGCCCTCACGGGCCGTCCGGTGCGAACGAAGGAAGACCTCCTGGAGGCGGGCCATGAAGCAGTCCGCAAGCTGGGCTGCAAGGCCCTGCTGGTGACGCGAGGCCGGCACGGCATGGCCCTCTTCGACGCGAAGGGCGGCGTGGACCTCATCCCGGTGCACGGAGCGAAGTCCGCGGTGGACGTGACCGGAGCCGGTGACACCGTCATCGCGAGCTTCGCGCTGTCGCTCGCGGCGGGTGCCTCCTTCGGTGACGCCGCGAGGCTCGCGAACGTGGCGGGCTCGCTGGTGGTGCAGAAGCCCGGCACGGCGACGGTCTCACGCGAAGAACTCCTCGAAGCACTGCGGAGCCCCCGATGAACACCCTGGACAAGCTTCGCCCCCTCGCCGCCATCGCGGAGGAACGAGAACGCTGGCGCGAGCAGGGCCGCACGGTGGCCCTCGCGAACGGCGTCTTCGACCTGCTGCACGTCGGGCACGTCCGGTACCTCGAAGGGGCGAAGGCGCTGGCGGACGTGCTGGTGGTGGCGGTGAACTCGGACGCCTCCACCCGGGCCTACAAGGGACCCGGCCGTCCGCACATCCCGGAAGCGGAGCGAGCGGAACTCGTCGCGGCGCTGGCCTGCACGGACCGCGTGGTCGTCTTCGACGAGCCGAACGTGCGGAGCATCATCCGGGCCCTCAAGCCCGACGTGCACGTGAAGGGGACGGACTACACGCCGGACACCATTCCGGAAGGCGACGAGGTCCGGGCCTACGGAGGCAGGACCGCGGTGGCGGGAGACCCGAAGGACCACAGCACCACGGAGCTGGCGCGCAGGCTCGGCCGGGAAGGCGCGAAGTAGCCATGGTCCTGGACCCGCTGCTGCGGTCCATCCTCGGCTGTCCCCACTGCAAGGGCCCGCTCGAAGAGCACGAGGGCCCTCCGCCCGAAGTCCGCTGCCTCAGGTGCCTGCGAGCCTGGCCCGTCGAGGACGGCGTCCCGAGGATGGTGCACGAGGAGGAGCGAAGGCTCACCCCGTGAGCGAAGTCCGCTCCGAGACGAACGACCGGACCTCCTCGGCCACGCGCTGCTCCAACCCCGCACCGGCGGCGCCGTCCACGATGGGCGTCAGATCCACCATCCGGTGCGGAGCCACCGCGTGGCCCCAGCGCTCCATGTCGATGCGCAGGAAGAACGCCAGCGTGGGGGCACCCACGGCGACGGACAGGTGCATGGGCCCGGTGTTGTTGCAGATGGTGAGGCCCGCGGTCCGCATGAGCGCCCCCAGCTCATCGATGTTCGTCGCAGGAGCCAGCTCCGCCCCCGGAGCAGCCGCGAGCACGCTCCGAGCCAGGGCCTCCTCACCTGGTCCCCAGGTCACGATGGGCGAATAGCCGAGCGAGATCAGCTCCCGGGCAGCGGCCGCGAAGGCCTCGGCGGGAATGCGGCGCTCACCCAGCCGGCCCCCCGGGTTGATGACCGCACGGCGCGAACCCTTGCCGGCGAATATCGCCAGGTAGCCACGGAACGCATCGCCCAGCACCGGCTCCCGGAAGGAAAGCCCCTCGGAGACCGCGCCCTTCGTCAGGGGCGTGAGCAGGTGCGTCCGCTGAACGGCCTCGTGCCGGGTATCGGAACGGGCAGGGACGGACACCGACTGCAGCAGCGACACCGGCCAGACGCCCGGTCCGATGACGACGGCCTTCGGCCCCGCCATTCGCGAGATGAGCGCGCTCGTGACCGAAGGCGCGCTCCAGTTGGCGCAATCCACGACGGTGTCGTAGCCCGCGCGGCGCAGTGCCCGGATGCCAGGCGCCAGCGGTCCCAGCCAGAGCAGGCGCCGGTCGAACGCCAGGATTGCATCCGCGTCAGGGTGTCCCTGGAGGACGCGAGCCACCCTGGCGTGCACCAGCACATGCACCTCCGGAGCCGGATGGAGGTGCGCCTTGAGGGTCCGCATCAGGGGCGTGGTGAGAAGGGCCTCGCCCACGCGGTTGTCGGGCCGGACGAGCAGGACCCTGCGCGGGG
>NZ_RAWL01000340.1:0-9559 GCF_003668885.1 Corallococcus sp. AB049A
CGCCAGGGCCAGGAGCGACAGGCTGAGGAGACCGGGGAGGCGCATGGAGGAAGGCAGGCAGCCTAGCCCACGCCCTGGCGCTGAACGAGGCAAAGCCTGCCCACTCCCCCGCCATCCGGTCGCGTCCGGAAAGTGGCAGCCGCGCCACAATGCTGATGACGGGGGCCGGGCACGGTCTACCATCCGCGCCCGCGCGCATGGCGTCGGCGAGGAGAGCCAACGGGATGAGGTTCGGACGGGGTGCACTGCTGATGGCGCTCGCCCTGGGCGCGTGCAGCAGGCCCGGTGCGGGCACGGCGGCGTCGGACGCGGGGGCCACCGGACTGCCGGGGCGGCCGTCGCCGTTGATGCTGCCCTCGTGCGAGGAGCTGCTGCCGGCGGACCTGCGCGACCTCACGCTGAACGGCTTCACGATGAAGGAGGACCGCGCGTGTCCCACGTGCGGGCCGGTGTGCTCGCTGCGTCCGGCGGCGCAGGCGGACGTGTCCGTGTCGGTGGCGTATGACTGCCAGCCGAGCTACGCGAACGCGGATGTCCGCGCGCTGCTCGCGCCCACGTTGAACGCGGGCGGCGAGGAGGTCCCGGCGCTGGGCAAGGCCGCCGCGCGCCGCAATCCCGTGCAGGGCATGACGCAGGTGGTGACGTGGGATGACGACACGCCGTGCGTCGTCATCGTGACCTGGCTGGGGGATGACCCGGACCGCGCGCTGGACGTGGCCCGTCTCGCGGTGACGTCGCATCACGGCGTGGTGGAAGCGGACGCGGGCACGGAGCCTCCGGTCGACGCGGGGGACAGCCTGCTGCTGGATGCGCCGCTGGAGCCGCTGGACAGCCTCACCACGCCGCGAGCGGGGACGACGGCCACGCTCTCCGCGCCGTCGGGAACGCGCGCCGTGACGCCGCCACCGGTGGTCCCCTCCCCTCGTCCCGTCGTGCCGGCTCCGCAGAGGCCCGTGCAGAAGCCCGCGCCGACCGCACCCGCACCGGTGACGCAGAAGCCGCCGGCAGCCACACCGCCTGCGACGGTGCCTGCCGCGACACCGCCCGCGCCCGAGACGCCGAAGCCGTCGACTCCGGCGCCGCCACCCGCGACACCCTCGCAGTCCGAGCCGGCGGCACCGGCCTCGGGATCCGACGGTCAGTGACCCGCGAGGCCGGCCTCTTCTGGATCCGGCCACCAGCTCCCCGTGCACCCAGGCCCCCCGCCAGTCACGGGCTACAGCGTCTCCAGGTACGCGACCAGGTCGTCCATGTCCGCGTCGGACAGCTGCGCGGTCATGCCGTGCTGGTTCGACTCACGGCCGTTCATCAAGCGGGCCTTGAGCGTGGGCGCGCTGCCGTCATGCAGGTACGGCGCGGTGCGGCCCACGCCCAGCAGCGACGGCGTGTTGAGCCCCGCCTTGATGACCGCCACCGCGTCCTGCAGCTCACCCGTGCGCACGAACGTGCCCACGTCCACGTTGCGGTTGTCCGTGAGCGCAGCGCCCGTGTGACACGTGTCGCACTTCGCCTGCGTGAAGAGGGCCGCGCCTCGCGCCTGCGACTCCGTCAGCGGCTCGCCCCGGAACGCGTTGTCCGGCGCGGGGATGGCGTCGATGAACGCGCCCAGCTTCGCCACCGTGTCCTCGTTCAGCTCCTGGCCGCCCATGCGGTCCTTCACCGTGGCGCTCATGAAGTCCCCCAACGCGGAGAACTCGCCGCTCCAGTGGAAGGGCGCCGTCGCCGTCGTCATGCGCCCCGCCAGGCTGGGCGTCTGGCGCGGGCCGTCCGGGAAGCCCCACACGTGGCCATCCTCGCGGCCCTCCAGGTGGCACGACGCACAGGACACCGCCACCGCCGGGCTGGTCATCCGCCGGTCCACCGCGCTGAAGAACAGCCGCCGGCCCTCCGCCGCCATGGGCGACAGCGTGTCGCCCGCGATGACCAGGCGCTCACCCTCCTCGCGGATGTCGCCCCACTCGTTGCCGCTGGACCCCAGCGTGGTGACCGTGTGGTCGAACGCGTTGTAGACGTACGCCTTGCGCCCATCGCGCGTCATCGCGATGCCGTTGGGGCCCGCCCCCACGGCAATCAGCTGCCGCACCGGGCTCGCCTCGTTCACCAGGTCCGAACCGGAGCGGCGCCACGAGGGCAGGATGGCCACGTTGTTCGAGTCCTGGTTCACCAGGAACAGCCACGCGCCCGTGGGGTCCACCACCGCCGCCGAAGGCCCCTGCAGGGGCGCGTCGAACGCGGGGCTCGCGATGAGCGACGTGGGGTAGTCCGGCTTCTCCTCCGGCGGCGGCCTGCACTCGTCCAGGTCGTCCACCACCGGCCGGGGCGCTTCATCCTCCGCGTCGAAGGTGACGAGCCCCGCGGCCACCACGCCGCCACCCGCCGCCGCGCCGCACGGCGTCCCGCCGCCGTACATGGAGTCCCCCGTGTCGGGGCCGCGGCCATCCACGGGCCCGCCCAGCGGATCCTCGCGCGACCACAGCACCGGCGCGAAGAGGCGCCGGCCGTCCGGCGTGCTCAAGAGGTCCACCATGCCGCGCGACCGGAAGGTGCGCGGGCCCGTGTCCACGGACGGCGGCTCATCGAACGACGAGGAGCCCCCGCCGGACGTGAAGGACGACGGCCGGTTCGCCTTCGCGAGCAGGTCCGTGCCGCCGCGCATCACCCGGGGCTTGTTCCCGTCCGACAGGTCCACCGTCACCACGTCGCCCTGCCGGAACAGGGACACCGCCGCCTTGCGGCCGTCCTCCAGGAGCGCGATGCCGCGCGGCTCCTCGCCCAGCGGCAGCTCCCAGCGCGCCGTGAGCGTGTCCGTGTCGATGGCGGTGAGGCTGCCCCGCGCGGCGGACTCCCGCGTGGCGCTGTTCACCACGTACAGCGTGCGCCCATCCGGCGACACCGCGAGCCCCGTGGGCTCCACGCCCACCGGGATGCGCGCGGCCTCCACCGCGTCGCCCTTGCGGATGACGGACACGCTCCTGCCGCCCCGGTTCGTCACGTACACGGTGTCGTCCGGGCCCACCGTCACGCGCTCCGGACGCGGGCCCACCCGCACCTCGGACACCTTCTCCCGGCGCGCGGTGTCCACCACGGCGAGGATGCCGTTGTCCGCGTCCACCACGTAGAGCAGCGAGTCATCCCGGCTGAGCGCCACGGACCCGGAGGCGTTGCTCCAGGTGCCCGCCACCTCGCGCTCCTTGCAACCCGACAGCACCAGCGTCGTCACCGCGCACAGCGCGGCCCATCCCTGCCGTCGCATCGGAAATGCCATCCCCTCCCGCGGGAGACTCGCGCGCGTTCCTCCAGCCCCACCCCGCGCGCATGCCCCACGGCCTGTCCGGAAGCGTGCCGGCCCTGCTCACACGCCTTCCCGGGAGCCGCATGCTCGCCCAGCCGGCCACCGGAAGTCGACGCCTTCTCCACCCGCCGTGTGGCTCCGGACAATGTCGGGAAGAGTCCCCCCTCCCCCAAAAGCCGCGAGCACCCGGCCCCGGTCGCGTGTAGACACTCAGGAGCCGTGTCCCGACCCGCGCCCGTCATCCTCAGCTTCCGGCGTACGTTCGCGCTGCTCATCCTGCTGGTCGTGCTGCCCTCGGCCGGCCTGTCCGGCTTCGGCGTCGTGGCCATCATCAACGAGCGCGCCGCCGTGGAGAAGCGCCTGGAGGCCGCGTGGCGGGGGACGCTGGCGGACCTGTCCGCGGAGGTGCCGCGCGCGCTCAGCAGCGGACGGCTGGAGCAGTGGGGGGACCGGCTGGCGTTCGTCCTGCCGGACGAGCAGGAGCTGTCCGACCCCGAAGGCACCTTCCACGTGGAGAACGGCCTGGTCCGCACGAAGGACCCGCAGCTGGCGGAGGCCCTGGCGGCGCTGGTGCCGGAGGCCGCCTCGCTGCCCACGGTGCCCACCGTCTTCTCGCTCGCCACCAACGGCCGCACCGTGATGGTGGCCGCGGAGCGCCAGGGCGCCACCGTGCGGGGCGTGCGGCTGTCGAACATCGCGCTGGACGCGCTCCTGTCGGACAAGGCGCAGGGCCGGGCCACGTCGGAGCCGGTGCGCTTCACGCTGTTGCCCGTGCCTCGCGACGCGTCCAGCGAGGGTGGCCTCGTCAACCGGCTGATGTCGGAGGTGGCGCAGGCGCGGCAGAACGCGCTGGGGCCGCCGGTGCTCGCGGAGCGGGTGCTGTCCGCGCCCCTGCAGGACTTCCGCCTGGTGGTGCTGCCCCTGGGCGAGGACCCGGTGGCGAGCGCGTCCACGCGCAACCGCGTCGTGTACGGCGTGCTCCTGGGCCTGTTCTACCTGACGCTCACCTTCGGCGTGGGCTACACGGCGCGCGTGCTCTACCGCGAGGCGCGCCTGTCACGCATGAAGACGGACTTCGTGTCGCTGGTGAGCCATGAACTGCGCACGCCGCTCACCTCCATCCGGATGTTCATCGAGACGCTGGCCCTGGGCCGGCTCAAGGACCCGGCGCAGCAGCAGGAGGTGCTGGACCTGCTCACGAAGGAGACCGAGCGCCTGTCGGACCTCATCGAGCGGGTGCTGGACTGGGCGCGCATCGAGAGCGGCCGCAAGGTGTACCAGCGCGAGTCCCTGCCGGTGACGAACGTGGTGGACGTGGCGGTGGCGGCCTTCCGCACGCAGCGTCACGGCGACGGCATGGAGTTCACCGTGAAGGTGGACGACAACCTGCCGCACGTGGAGGTGGACCGGGTCGCGGTGGCGGGCGCGCTGCTCAACCTGTTGCAGAATGCCTACAAGTACAGTGGGCCCACGAACCGCAGAATCGCCCTCCGGGCACAGAGAGACGGCGGATACGTGAACCTGTCGGTGGAGGACAACGGGGTGGGAATCGCCAGGAAGGACCGCAAGCGCATCTTCGAGCGCTTCTACCGGGTGGACAACCTGCTCACGCGCAAGACGGAGGGCAGCGGCCTGGGGCTCGCCATCAGCAAGCGCATCGTGGACGCGCACGGCGGCCGCATCACCGTGAAGAGCGAGCCCGGCCAGGGCAGCTGCTTCACCCTCCAGCTTCCGGTGACCCGCGAATGAGCACGTCCGTTCCTTCAGACGAAAAGCCCCAGCGCATCCTGGTGGTGGAGGACGACCTGTCCATCCTCACCGGCGTGTCCATGAACCTGCGCTTCGAGGGCTACGAAGTGCTCCAGGCCCAGGACGGCCGCACCGGCCTGGCCAAGGCGCTGGACGAGGCGCCGGACCTGCTGGTGCTGGACCTGATGCTGCCGGAGCTGAACGGCTACGAGGTCATCCGCGAGCTGCGCCAGCGCGGCCGGGACACGCCCGTGGTGGTGCTGTCCGCGCGGGGCCAGGAGTCGGACAAGATTCTGGGCCTCAACCTGGGCGCGGATGACTACGTGGTGAAGCCCTTCGGGCTCCAGGAGCTGCTCGCGCGCATCAAGGCGGTGCTGCGCCGCCGGTTCGGGGCCACGGGCACCACGCCGCCGCCGGTGACGTTCGGGGACGTGAAGGTGGACCTGTCCCAGCGCACGGTGGCGCGCGACGGGCAGCCGGTGGAGCTGACGGCGCAGGAGTTCAAGCTGCTGGCGCACTTCCTGGCCCACCCGGGCCGCACCTTCACCCGCGAGGAGCTGCTGTCCGGCGCGTGGGGCTACCACTACGAGGGCAGCGCGCGCACGGTGGACAACTTCATGCGCCAGCTGCGGCTGAAGTTCGAGGCCGACCCGGAAGCGCCCCGGCACTTCCTCACGGTGCGCGGCCTGGGCTACCGCTTCGAGCGGTAGCGGCGCTCACGCCCCGGCGACGCCAATCTGCCGCAGGTCCTCCAGGTCGAAGGGCTTGCCGTCGAAGCGGCCGTAGCGCTCGCGCAGGGTGAGGCCGCTGGCGATGAGGGCGTTCTCCAGCTCCTCCGGCAGGAAGTGCTTCAGCTTGAGGCGGCGGATGGGGCTCTGGCCGCCCGCGGGGCGCCGCTCGCGCAGGTGCAGGGCGAAGAGGGGGCGGCGGGGCTCCACGGCGGCGCCGGGCTCGTCGTCGTCGCGCGGCAGCACGGGTTCGCGCGGGGCGTTGAGCACGTCGTAGATGAAGGTGCCGCCGGGGGCCAGGTGGTGGCGCACGGTGGCGAGGAACGCCTCCAGGTCATCAGGGCCGGACATGAGGCCCAGCGCGTGCTGCGGGGCGAGCACCAGGGGGAACTGCTCCTCCAGCCGCAGCGCGCGGGGGTCCGTGGCGATGAGGCGCGTGCGCGCGGAGACGTCCGGGGATTCGGAGGCGCGGCGCTCCTCGGCGGAGCGGATCATCGCCTCCGAGGGGTCCACACCCACGGTGGAGAAGCCATGGCCCGCGAGCGCCCAGGGCACCCGGCCATTCGCGGCGCCCAGCACGAGCACGGGTCCGCCGTGCTCGGCCGCCTGCCGTGTGTAGAAGACGAGGTCCGGCTCCTGTCCCACGAGGGACAGCGGGGTGCGGCCGCGTGCGTCGTTCCCTGCCATTGCCCAGGCCCTAGCACGGTTGGGGGCCGCTTCGGGACTCCCGCGTTCACACCGTGGGTAAAGGGTTGCCCACCCGGTATCGCTCGGCCGGCGCGCACTGCCCGTGTTCCGACGGTTGGCGGCCTTAAGGGGCTGGCACCCTCCTTGCCTTGATGGGCGCGAACAATGGCTTCGCGCCGGGGGACCTTCCCCGGACCAGTGTGAGGTGGACGTCAATATGAAGCACGGGTGGCGGTGGACGGGGGCGCTCCTCCTGGCGGGAGCGCTGGGGTGGACGGGCTGCGGAGGGGACGACAAGGACACGACCCGGGTGGAGGTGCCAGTCACGCCCGTGGACGAGGACCCGCGGCTGCCGGACGCCGGCACGGGTGAGGTGGACGCGGGCACGCAGGTCCCCGACGCGGGCACGGGTGAAGTGGACGCGGGCACCGGCACGGTCGACGCGGGCACGGACGCGGGCACCGGGACGGATGCGGGCACCGGGACGGATGCGGGGACGGACGCGGGGGTTCCGGAGAAGATCCAGACCTATCCCCGCCCCTCGGCTCCGGGCTGGACGTTCTACAACCAGGAGCAGGGAGCGCCGCGCTACGTCTACGGCATCACCGCGGACCAGGGCGGCAACATCTGGGTCGCGGGCGGAGAGGAAGGCCTGTTCCTCATCAGGAAGGGCTCCAACACCATCCAGCGCTTCACGATGTCCGACGGCCTGCGCCCCTACGGCAGCATGCGCGACGGCGTGGGCAGCCCACCGCCGGGCGTGCCGTACCTCAAGGTCATCTCCGTGGCGGGCGGCCCGGCGGGCACGGTGTTTGTCGGCTACGCCGGCAAGCCGCCCAAGGCGGGCATGCCCACCTGCGAGGATGAGTGGGACCAGGCCCTCATTGACAAGCGGGAGCCGGACGCGAGCGTCTACAAGAGCGGCGACGCGGACAGGGTGACGCTCAAGGCCGACGGCTCGATTGATGTCATGCACTATGACATCCACAGCGGCCCCAACACGGTGGGCGCGGAAATGCGTGGCCGCGAGAAGCTCTGCACCATCTACCGGATCGCCTATGACCCGGTGAAGGAGGTCGTCTGGTTTGGCGGCAACCACGGCTTCGCCATGGGCGATGCGAAGTTCAACGGCGTCGTTCCCGCCTACTGCTGGGATCCCCGTCCCTGGAATACCAAGCCCGCTCCTGGGGAGGATCCCGTGAAGTGGGATTACGGTTGCGCGGGCATGTACGAGCACGCACACCCGGCCATCTCCGGCCCCAAGGGCGAGCTGCTGTCGGACCGCTACTACGGCATCGCCATCACCGAGAACCACGACGTCTTCTTCGGTGGGCAGATCCGCTCCACGCGCTTCCGCTACGGCACGAACAACTTCGACTTCTGGGATGCCCAGTCACAGACCGAAGACAAGGGTTATGAGTGGAACCGCTTCGACATCTGGGCCGACAAGGTGCCGAACTACCCCAAGCCTGAAGAGCGCGTGGACGACAACGTCTCCGGCATGGCCATGGCGGGCAGCGGCAGCGGCGACGTCTGGGTCAGCTCCTTCTTTTACGGCCTGGCCCGCCTGAGCGCTGACGGCACCGTGCAGACCAAGGTGATGCAGGACCTGGTCAACTACACGCCGGCCAAGGGCACCACCCCCGCGATGGCGCCGACCTCCTCCATCGCGACGGACCCGTGGGATGGCAGCCTCTGGGTGGGCGCCAACTGGTGGGGTGGCATCACCCGCCTGAAGGGCGGCAGCACGGTGAAGTACAGCGGTGACGTCTTCGGCAACACGGTCACCTCCTTCAGCAGCGTGTCTGACATCCAGTTCGACCGCTCCGCCGGCAAGCGCCGCGTGCTCGTCGCCTTCGAGGGCGTCAAGAACGAGAAGACCGGTGTCGTCACCCCGGGCCTCATCGGCATCTACGAAGGCGACTGACGCAGCATCCACATCGAAGTCATGACTCGGCCGTCCTTCCCGTCACGGGGAGGGCGGCCGTAGTCTTTGGAACCCTGCCCATGAGCTCTTCCATTTTGACGCCTGGTAACGCGAAGCATCTGGAACAGATACGCCAGTTCGGCGAGCCCGGAGCGGGGCCCACCTATCGTGGACAGATGCTGTTCTGCGACAACAGCGCCAACCTCCTGGTTTCCGTGGAGCACGGAGGGGCCGAACGATTACGCTGGTGGGCCCTTCAAGACATGACATCCGCCGCGCGAACAACCCTTCCTCTCCCACGAGGAGTGGCAGCGGTGGTTCCGCCAGGCGGTCAGGTGGTTCTCTCGGTCACGGTCGGGGGCGAGTTGCAGGAGTGGGCCGCAAGCAATGGGGCCTTGCTGCGAAGCACGAAGCTTGAACTGTCCGTCGCGGACATGTGCCTGGGCTCCCAGGGTGACACGCTGCTCATCGCAGACAGCGGGGGGCGGCTCTTGCTTTGGGATGTGGGCCACTGGAGGCCCGTGCGGGAACTGGAATCAGTTTCCGCGCGGATTCATGGCTGTGCACTCTCCGAGGATGGAACCGTTGCAGCGGCGGGAACGTCCGTTGTGCAACCGGATGGCGCTTCCCAGGCGAGGGTCATGCTCTGGAACACCCAGACCGGTAGACGGTACGCAGTCATTCCCGACGAGGCTTTCCACATCTGGGACGTGAGCTTCGCGCCATCCACGCGACTCCTCGCCGCCGGCACGTCCGTTGACCGGATCCTCCTGATTGACGCGGACCGGGCGGCCGTCGTCCGCACCTTGGAGGGCCCTGCCCCAGGGGCCTATCGCCTGGACTTCAGCCCCGACGGATTGCTCCTGGCCGTCGGAACAGACAATGGGGGGTTCTGCATCGTCGGTGTCGCGGATGGCGCGGACCTCTTTTCGTACTCCGACTGCAGCGACATGCACGCCAGCCCAGCGGTGTTCACCCAGGATGGACGGTCCGTCGCCTGGGCGGAGGGGTCGGGCCAGGTAGGAATCTGGGCGGTCAAACGGTAGCGCCAGCACCTCGTGTAGACGTGCCGCACCGTGCCCGGCCGTCCACCAGCCGGGCATCGGCTTCAGACAGACAGCCCGCGCGGGCCCGAAGCCGTCTAGAATCCCCGGCCGCTCATGCCTCCCGTTCCTC
>NZ_RAWL01000341.1:0-9528 GCF_003668885.1 Corallococcus sp. AB049A
GCACCACTGCTTCACGCAGGACCTCCGTCAGTGAGAGCAGCGCGTCCCCGACCTCGCGCAACGAGCTGCGGCCCTATGACGGCCCCTCCGTTGCCCCCTCCTCGCCCCGTCCCTCGTCGAACGCGGAGGGCCCCGCCGTGTCCGCGCGCGAACTCGCGGCGATGGGCGGACGGCTGCGCGCTCCCTCCGCCCCTGTCCCCGAGGACGTCTATGCCTCGGTCCGCTCGCACCTGACGCGCAGCCTGTCGAACCCCTTCCTCACCGGCGGCGACGTGAAGGCCACGCACGATGCGCTCGGCTCCGTGCCTCGCGACGCGTACCGCGCCACGCTGGACCGCATGGACCGGGAGGGGCTGCTCGCCGCCTATGTGTCCCGGATGGATGCTCCGTCGCGCCAGGCCTTCCTGGAACAGGCCGCGTCCAACGGCGTCCTGTCGCGGCGCCCGGGCGGCGCGGAGGGGCCGCTCGGCATGCCCGGACGGCCGGAGACCTTCGTCAATGATCCGAAGCTGCCCCCGGCCCTTCGCGACGCCGTGAACGCCCACGCCACCGATGCCGGCCGCGCCACCGTCGTCGCCTATGACGCGTACCTGGAACGCTACGGCGATGCCGTGGCCCGGGCCGGCAGCCTCCAGGCCCTTCGCGCGCTCGGGCCTCCTCAGGCGCTGGACCTGCGGGAGACGTCACTGGGCCTGTCCTGGTCCGACCCCCAGCGCGAACGCTACGAGTCGGAGTGGAAGGCCGGCCTGGGGCGGCCCCAACACTCGCTGGTCCAGGCCTACGAAACCGTCACCGCCCGCGCCCAGGTCCTCTCCGGGGAACGTCCCGCCGGGGTCTTCGTCTCCGCCGAAGCGAGCGGGGCCCACCAGATGCTCCACTTCAAGAGCGAAACCCACGTCACCGCTCGCGGCACCACCGACCTCCAGACGCAGGCGGGCATCGCCGCCAAGGCCGGGCCCCTGGGCCTGGAGTTGATGACGGACGCACAGGGCAAGAAGGAAGCCCAGCTGCAGGTGGACCTGGGCATCGCCAGCGTGAGCCGTGACTCGGAGGGCAAGGTGGAGCTGTCCCTGGGCGTGGGCCCGCATGCCCGGGCCCATGCGATGATCAACCCGCGCACCGCGGAGTTCGGCGGCGGCGTCGCCTTCGAGACCTCCCACAAGGACAGCCAGAGCCACGCCGGCCTCAAGCTGGGCTACGGCCTGCGCGGCCTCACCCCCGAGCGCGCCGCCCAGGCCGTGCGCGGCGACGTCCCCGGCCTCTTCAGCCGTCCCAGCGACCTGGACCCCGGCGTCGCCTGGGAGGCCCTGCCCTCGGAGCGCCGCGCCCTCTATGAACGGCAGGGCTGGACCCGCGAGGAGTGGACCCGCGACTCGCGGCGCTGACTACCGCACGTTCGCGGTGAGCAGCCGCTCCACCACCACCACGTCGTGCCACACCCCGTCCAGCGGGGCGTGCTTCTCATGCACGCCCACCTCCCGGAACCCCAGCCGCTTCAGCAGCGCGCGGCTGCGCACGTTGGTGGCGAAGACGCGCGAGGTCAGCTTGTAGAAGCCCGCCGCCTCCGCCTCCCGCAGCAGCGCCTCCATCACCCGCCGGCCCACGTCCCGGCCCCGGGCCTCCGGCGCCACGTAGACGCTGAAGTCCGCGATGCCCGCGTAGCACTCACGCGGGCTGTACGCGCCCGTGGAGGCGTACGCGATGACGCGCCCGTCCTCCTCCGCCACCAGCACCGGGTGGCGCTTGCCCAGCCAGGCGTCGATGTCCTCGGGCGTGCGCGGGCGCGTCTCGAAGGTGGAGGCGCGCTCGGCGAGGGCCGCGTTGTAGATGGCCGCGATGGCGGCCCGGTCCTCGCGCGTGGCGGGCCGGACGCTGGGGCGCGCGCTCATGGCGTGGACGGGGGCGGAGGCGAGAGGCGCGCCGGCGGCTTTTCCGGCTCCTCTTCCGGACGCAGGGACCAGGCGGTCCACAGCGCCAGGTGCCACGGGACGAGGAACAGGGCCACGCCGCTCGTGAACAGGGCGGACGGCAGGGCGATGAGGATCCACACCACCGCCGCTGCCCACAGCACCGCGGATCCAACGAGCTGCATGTCCCGCGACCGCTGGTGGTGGCCCAGCAGGGAGACCCCCGTGGAGAGCCCGAGCGCCGCGCCGATGCCGACCGACACCTCGCCAGCCTCCGCCATCTTGGAGTACTCGAGGAAGATCCACACCGCCGCCAGGCCGCCCCACTGGTACAGCAGGCTCACCACCGCCAGGACGATGTCGCCTCCGCTCAGCCCCGGCCCCCTTCCGTTGACGCGCGGCGTCTCCAGCAGCTCGGGCGGCAGCTCCATCGCGTACGGATAGCCCAGCGCGATCAACGCCTCCTTCGCCGCGTGCCGCACCTTCATCCCGCCCGAGCCCGCGTAGTCCCCCACCGGGTTGTTCCGGTCCAGGAGCCCCAGCAGTAGATCCGCCCGCTCGCGCAGCGGCTCCTCCGGCGCGGGCATCCGCCCCAGGCCCGAGATGAGCGCGTCGATGTCCGCGCGCACCATCCCCGGCGAGCGCACCTCCTCCAGGAGGAACGTCAGCGACGGGAACGCCCCCGGATCCGCCGCCACGGGCGTGGGCAGGAGGTCGACCTCCCTGTCGTCGGTGGCGGGCTGCGGCGCGGAACGGAGGGCTTGCTGGGACATGGGTGCTCCTGGAGGACAGTCATCCTCCCGCCGGAGCGCGAGAGCAAGGGGGCCCGGAGGAGACAATGTCCGTGCGACTGCCTCAGCGCAGGAACTTCTCCACCACCACCACGTCGTGCCACGCGCCATCCAACCGAGCGTGCTTCTCGTGCTTGCCCACCGTGGTGAACCGCAGGCGTTCAAACAGCTTCAGGGTGTGCTCCTGGTTCGCGATGACGCTGGTGGTGAGCTTGTGGAGGCCGGCTTCTTCCGCGGCCTTCAGCAGCGCCTTCAGCAGCAGCTCGTCCACGCCCCGGCCCCGGACGTCCTTCGCCACGAAGAGGCTGAAGTCCGCGATGCCCGCGTAGCACTCGCGCGGGCTGTAGGCGCGGGTGGCCGCGCACGCGACGACGCGCCCGTCCTCCTCCGCCACCAGCACCGGGTGCCGTCCGTCCTCCTCGCCCTCCAGCGGCGCCTCGAAGGTCGTGGGACGCCGCGCGAGCGCCGCGTCCAGGAGGTCCGCGATGGCGTCCCGGTCCTCGGGCGTCGCGGGCCGCACGGTGGGCGGGGGCGGCGGCGCGCGCGGCCGCACCGGGGCCTCCTCCGCCGGCGTTGGAGTTGCCATGACCATCACGACGGCGCACACAAACGCCAGGTGCCACGGCATCAGCAGCGCCGCGACGAACTCCGCCTGGAACAGGGACACCACGGCCACCAACGCCCAGACCACCGCCTGGAGCAGGAACCACGCCGACGCGTCCGACTGGCGCTTCACGTCGCGCCTCGCGATGCCCCACAGCGACATCAGCGAGGGGAACAACACCAGCAGCGCCACGGTGCCGTAGCCCTTGGCGAACAGCGCCTCGAAGTCCCACGGCGTCACGCCCGCCAGCGGCATCATCCGGCGCAGCTGGTACAGCGCGCACAGCGCCACGAAGAGGGCGCTGCGCCAACCGAGGGATGCAGGGACCCTGGCCTCGGGAGACGGGGCGCCGGACGCCGCCTCCACCTCAGCCCCGGCCCGCGCTGCCTCGGGGGGAACCAGGGCCAGCAGGGACGCCTCGGCCTCCTGCCAGGACTGCTTCTTGGGTTGGGACATGACGGCGCCTGTCTTCCATCACCGGGCCACCCGGGGGCAAGGGGGTGGGGCCTCCGTCCGGAGGACGAGGGAGCAGCCACCGGCGGCAGGCCACCTCCCCCTCGCGTGCGCACCCTTCCCGGGCACACGTCTGACTTCTTTTCGCGACGAGCGAGGACTCCCGATGGCGATGGAACGAGCGCAGCGGTTCGTGGACGCACTGCTGAAATTGGAGGAGCACGGCGACATCGAGCCGCTGGTCGCCCTCTTCACCGACGATGCGCAGGTGAGCAACGTCGCTTCCCCCAACGTCTTCTCCGGCGTCGACGGGGCCCGCCGCTTCTGGACCGAGTACAAGGGCACCCTCGGCCAGGTGAAGTCCACCTTCCGCAACATGATCGAGTCCGGCGACCGCGTGGCCCTGGAGTGGGAGACGCAGGGCACCGCGCGCAACGGCGCCGCCGTCGCCTACGAGGGGGTCTCCATCATAGAGTGGGACGGCGACCGGGTCCGCCGCTTCTTCGCCTACTTCGACCCGCACGCCCTGGGCCAGGAGCTCGCGCACGGCACCGCGCCCCGCTCCGAGGTGCCCTCCACGACACCGGCCTGACCCGCGTCACGACCTCCGGTGGTTCCCAAGGCCCACCCGGACCCGGTGTGCACTTCCGTGCACCCGGACCATCAGCCGGGGTAGCCTGGAATGGCATGGCCCGCCCTGTTTTCGACGGGCCGCGTCGTCCCCCGGGAACCCCATGATGACCCGCGTCATTGCCCCCCTCCTGGCCGTGCTGCTGCTGGCGGCCACTCCCGCTGGTGCGGCCTTCGCGCCGGACGCCCCCGTCCTGGTCGCCGCCGCCAAGCGCAAGCCCGCGAAGCGAAAGCCCTCCAGGCCGGTGCCGCCGCCCCCTTCGCAGGAAGCCGCCCCCGCGGCCCCGGCGCAGGTGACGCCGGACGTGGCGCCGCCGGTGTCCGCCACGCCGGAGTCCGGCTCCCCGGCCGCCCCCGCGACGCAGGACTCCGGCTCCACGCCGTCCTCCGAGCCCAGCCTGGACTTCGACCTGCTCACCCCGGAGGCGGAGGCGTCCAAGGGCCTGTTGGATCCGGACCTGCAGAAGGACCTGGAGACGCGCCGCACCATGCTCAAGCTGCACCAGGGCCTGGGTCTGGCCATGGCGGGCGGCCTCACCGCGGCCACCGTGCTGGGACAGCTGCAGTTCAACGAGTCCTTCCGGGGCGGCGGGGACAACCGTTCGCTGCTCGCCTGGCACCGGGGCGTCGTCATCGGCACGTCGGTGCTGTTCGCCACGGTGGGCACGCTGGGCCTGCTGGCGCCGGACCCGGTGGAGCGCCCGTTCCAGTGGGACACGGTGACGTTCCACAAGATTTTCATGAGCCTGGCCACCGCCGGGATGATCGCGCAGGCGGTGCTCGGCATCCTGGCGACCCACAGCTACGGCGAAATCACGGAGCCGAAGTACGCCACCGCGCACCAGGTGGTGGGCTATGCCACGTTGGGCTGCGTCGCCGCGGGCATCGTCACGCTGACTTTCTGACCCCATCCCCCCTGTCGTGAATGTCTCCGTGCGCCGGCCGTTGTGCGGAGACAAGACGTAGCCCCCTCTGGAGGACGCCGTGATTGCTCGACGACTCGTTCTGTCCGCTGCCCTGCTGCTCGCGCTGCCCGCCGCCGCGCAGGACACGAAGATGTTCTCGGTGAAGAAGGACGCCAGCAGCCTCACCTACAAGCTCATCCACAAGATGCACACGGTGTCCGGCAAGGCGCCCCCCAGCGAGGGCAAGGCCGTGCTGAAGCCGGACGGCACCCTCCAGGTGGCCGTGCGCGCGCAGGTGAAGGACTTCGACTCGCAGAACTCCAACCGCGACACGCACATGCTGGAGGTGACGGAGGCCTCCAAGTACCCGCTGGTGGAGGTGAAGGCCGTGGGCACCGGCGTGAAGCCGCCCGCCACCTTCCCGGGCAGCGTGCCCGTCACCCTGAAGGGCAAGCTCACCTTCCACGGCGTGACGAAGGACGTGCTGATCCCCATGACGGTGAAGTTCGACTCCGCGAAGCAGGTGACGGCGGACGGGTCCTTCAAGATCAGCCTGGAGGGCTACAACATTGAACGGCCCACGCTGCTGCTCGTGAAGGTGGAAGACGAGCTGGTGCTGGAGCCGCACCTCGTCTTCACGGAGGGCACGTGAGCTCGTCGCGTCGCGACTTCTTCAAGAAGCTGTTGGGCACGGGCGTGGTGGTGGCGGGCATCCCGCCCGCGTGCGCGCCCAACATCGACCCCGCGCCGGTGCTGGACGTCCCCATGCCCGGCGACGACGGCATCGTGGCGCTGGTGGTGCCGCGCTACCCGGACCTGTCCCGCGAGGGCGGCGCGGTGACGCTGCGCTTCCCGAAGGATTCGGGGCAGGAGAACCTGCTGGTGATGCACCCCACGGCGAACACCTACGCCGTGCTGTCCGCGACGTGCACGCACGTGGGCTGCCCCATGGGGTTCGATGGCCAGGAGGCCGTGTGCCCCTGCCACCTGTCGAAGTTCAACATCGAGACGGGCGCGGTGACGCAGGAGCCCGCCACGGTGCCGCTCAAGAAGTACGTGGCCACGTACAACGCGGGCACGCAGGTGCTGAGCGTCAACATCAAGGCCGGTGACGACGCCTTCCCGGCGGTGAAAGAGGGCAAGGTGACGCTGACGTTCGCCCAGTTCCCGGACCTGCAGAACGCGGGCGGCATGGTGAGCGGCACCCCCACCGGTTACGGCAAGCGCATCTTCGTCTTCAAGCTGGAGGACGGGACGTACTCCGCCGTGGACTCCGTCTGCACGCACCAGGGCTGCGAGGTGGGCTTCGAGGCGAGCATCAACGAGCTGCTCTGCCCGTGCCACGCGTCCACGTTCAGCAAGACGGGCAAGGTCGATCCCGGTGGCGCGGCCACGATTGACCTGAAGACCTTCCCCGTGACGGCGGACGCGTCCGGCGTGGTCGTCGCTATCACCTGAGCCGAACTGGGACGACGGGAGGCCCTTCCAAGCCTCCCGTCCTCTCGCACGGCTCAGCGCAGCCGGCTCCAGAACGAGCGCCGGGACGAGATGCGCTCCAGCGCCTCCTGCAGCTCCTCGTCCTGATCCGCGCGGTTGGCGATGTCCCCCATCGCGATGATGCCCACCAGCCGGTCGTCGGGCTCCACCACGGGGACGCGGCGAATCTGGCGGCGGCCCATCAGCTCGATGACGCCGTGCAGGTCCTCCTCCGGCAGCACCGCCTCCAGGTCCTCCGTCATCACGTCCGCCGCGCGCAGGCCGTCCACGGCGCGCTGGCCGGTGAAGGCGCGCAGCGCGAGGTCGCGGTCCGTCACGAGGCCCAGCAGCCGCCCTTCGGCGTCCACGATGGGCACCACGCCGCAGTCCTCGTCGCGCATCAGCTGCGCCACCTCACGCAGGGCGCTGTCACGGCGCGCGGTGCGCACCTGGCGGGTCATGATGTCCCGAGCGGTCAGCGGCTCGCGCCTCCAGCGGCGGGACGTGCCGGTGGCGTCGCGTGACTCGCGCAGGCGCGGATCCAGCGGGAAGGTCTCCTCGCGCTTGGGGGCCAGCCGCTCACGCAGCCGCGCATCCTCGCGGGAGGCGGGGCGCGGGCGGCCGCGCAGCAGGGGCTCCTCGCCGCCGTAGCCGCTGCGGTCCCACTCGCGGTAGTCGGCGTGCTGGGGCTGCATCTCCTGGACGGTGTCCTCGCCCTGGGTGCGCCGGGGGCCCGCGCCGTTGGCGTAGCGCGTGTCCCGGTCGTCGCGGCCATAGGGGCCGCTGGTGCCTCCGTCGCGCTCGCCCTCGCGGTCCTTGCGCCACTGGCCGGTGTCGTCCACGTCCGTGCGCACGCGGCCCAGGCGCCACGCGGCGGCGCGGTGGAAGCGCCCCTGACGGTCCGCGGGCAGCTCATCGCGCCCGGGGCTCCAGCCGCTCACGTCGGACTCCGAGCGCTCGCGCGAGCCCGGCGGCGCCACGTCCGGCGAGCGGTGCGTGGCCATCGCGTCGGTGGGAGGCGTGGAGATGTCCGCGCGCCCCAGGTCATGCCTGCCGTTTCCGTTGCTGTAATCCTTGGTGCCCATGTGCGTCGCAAGCCTCCTCGACTTGCGAACATGGGAAGCGGGCCGGAGCACGCAAAGCTCCAGCCGGCCAGGTGCGGCGCCGCTCGCCTGTCCGCCCCCGGCCGCCGCTGGGCTTCCAAAGCCGGGCAGGCGGACGTCAGGCCACGGTGAGCGCGTCGCCCAGGTTCACCAGGCCCCGGAAGTCCTCCAGGTCCGCGCCCGCGTCCGGCGCGGCGATGGCCAGCGCGCCCCGGGGCAGCCCCTCGGCCAGCCGGGCCAGCAGCGACTGGTGCGCCTTCGCTCTCGCGTCCTCCACGTCCGCCAGGTGCTCCAGCGCGCTGACGGCGTCCGTGTCCGCGGCGTTGTTCGCGTGCGGCTTCAGCGCGGCGGCCGGGGCCAGGCCGTCCTCCCGCGCCCAGCTGCGGTTGAGCACGTAGCCCGCGAAGGGCAGCCCCTTGGCCTGGAGCGCCTCCTGGAAGAAGGTGGCCTCGCGCAGCGCGGCGGCCTCCGGAGACGTCACCAGCAGGAACGCCGCGTCCTTGGACGACAGGTGCTCGCGCAGCCGGTCCGCGTGCAGGCGGATGCCGGCGAACAGCCCTCCGAACGCGGCGACGAAGGTGCGCATCTCCTGCGCGAAGCCGCCGCCGAAGATGCCATCCAGCACCTTGCCCACCAGCGCCTGCGCGCCCTGCCACAGCCGGCCCGTGCGGCCGGAGTCGGGGCCGAAGAGGGAGATGATCCGTTCGTCCAGGAAGCGCGACAGCCGGCCCGGCGCGTCCAGGAAGTCCAACGCGTGGCGGCTGGGCGGGGTGTCCAGGACGATGAGGTCGTAGTGGCCCTCCGCCAGGAAGCTGTCCAGCGCCTCCGCGGCGGCGTACTCCTGCACGCCCGCCACCAGCTCCGACAGGAAGCGGTACAGGCGGTGCTCCAGGATGGTGCGCGCGGCGCTCTCCGTGGCGGACATCCGGCGCACCATGCGCTCGAAGACGATGCGCGGCTCCAGCATCCACACGTCCAGCCGGCCCTCGCCGCGTTTTCCGTCCGCGTAAAGGCGCTCCGGCGGCACGGAGGTGGGCTCCGCGCCGTTCTCCTTCAGCCCCATGGCCTCCGCCAGCCGCCGCGCCGGGTCGATGGTGAGCACCAGCACCTTGCGCCCCGCGCGCGCCGCGGCCACGCCCAGCGCCGCCGCCGTCGTCGTCTTGCCCACGCCGCCCGCGCCGCACAACACGAGGATCCGCTTGTCGCGCAGCATGCCGTCCAGGTTCATGGCGTGGCCTCCCGGCCGCGTGCCGCGGCGCCTTCGAGTGTGGACTCCAACAGCTCCGCCAGCCGCTCCACCAGCGCCACGCCCGTGAGCGCCAGCTCCGGCAGTCCAAGGTGCGGCACGGCCACGCCCGCCGCCAGCCGCGCCCGGGCCTGCCGCGCGCGCTCCAGCCGCTCCAGCGCCCGCTGTCCCTGATGCGGCCCGTGCGTCTCCAGCAGCCGCTCCAGCGCCGCGCGGGACTCCGGCGTGAAGGGGTCCTCCGGCATGCGGTTGAGCACCGCGGCGGACAGGGGCAGGCCCACCTTCTTCAGCTCCGCCACCAGCGACAGCGTCTCGCTCACGGGCAGGGGCTCCGGCAGCGTGGTGACCACCACGCCCGTGCGCGCCGGGTCCTGGAGCAGGTCCAGCCCCTCGCGCACCGCCCGCCCCACGGG
>NZ_RAWL01000342.1:0-9521 GCF_003668885.1 Corallococcus sp. AB049A
AGCTGGGGGCTCGCCTCGCGGCGCTCGTCACGCCGGGGGCGACGCTCGTGCACAACGCGGGGCTGTGGCCGTCCCAGCGGGTGCTCAACGCGGATGGGCTGGAGACGGCGTTCGTCACCAACCACCTGGCGCCGCTGGTGATGCAGCGTCCGCTGCTGGAGTCCGGACGGCTGGCGCGCATCCTCGTGGTGAGCGCGGGCCTCATCATCAAGGGCCGCTTCGACGCCGCGCGCACGCCCACGGGCGAGGACTTCTCCAGCATCCGCACCTACTGCGACACGAAGCTGTGCTTCGCGCTGGCCATGCGCGACGTCTCCGCCGCGCACCCGGAGGTGGACGTGGTGGTGCTCCACCCGGGCGTCGTGCGCACGGACCTGGGCGCGCGGCCGGGACTCGTGGGCTGGCTGCTGTCCCAGGTGAAGCGGGCCTGGGAGCGCCCGGAGGTCTGCGCCGCCCGGCTCGCGCGCATCCTCGCGCGGGAGCGCTGGTCCCCTCCGGGACAGGCGCGCTGGCTGCTGGAGGAGGCCGAGCAGCCGTGGCCCGCCGTCGCCGAGGACGCGGCCACGCGGCAGGCGCTGCGCGACACCACCGCACGGCTGCTCGCCTCCCGCTGACGGGCGGCCCTGCCCGTGGCCAGCTTCATGCCATGCAGGAGCCGTCACATCCCAGGAAGCAGGCCGTCCTTCGTGCCCCGGGCACGCCTTCCGTCCCCTGGCACGCGCTCATCCCGGAGGCCGTGCTGGAGCAGCTGTCCACCACGCCCCACGGGCTGACGGACGTGGCGGCCCGCGAGCGGCTCGGGAGGTACGGCCCCAACGTGCTGGAGCGCTCTCGGCCGGACAGCGCGTGGAAGCTGCTGTGGCGGCAGATTGACAGCCCGCTCATCTGGGTCCTCATCGCCTCCGCGGCCCTGGCCATCCTGCTGGGCAAGGTGACGGACGGGCTCGTCGTGGCGGCCGTCGTGGTCCTCAACACCGCCATCGGCTTCGTGCAGGAGTACCGCGCGGGCCGGGCCATCGAGGCCCTGAACCACATGGTGCCGGAGTCAGCGCACGTGCTGCGCGACGGGCACCTGGTGGCGCGGCCCGCGGCGGAGCTCGTCCCCGGGGACGTCGTGCAGCTTGCGTCCGGCGACCGCGTGCCCGCGGACCTGCGCCTCTTGCACTCCCGCAACTTCCAGGTGGAGGAGGCCGCGCTCACCGGCGAGTCCGTGCCCGCGAGCAAGCACGTCGCGGCCGTCGCCGGGGACGCGGAGCTGGGGGACCGGGCGAGCCTCGCCTTCGGGGGCACGCTGGTGACGTCCGGCACCGCCACCGCCGTCGTCGTCGCCACCGGGAGCGCCACGGAGCTGGGCCGCATCTCGCACCTGATGGAGCAGGCCACGGACCTGAGCACGCCGCTCACGCGCGAATTGGCCCGGCTGGGCCGCGTCATCTCCGCTGGCATCGTCGTGCTGTCCGCCGTGCTCTTGGGGGTGGGGATGCTCCGGGGCTATGCCTTCAGCGACGCGGTGCTGGTGGCCATCACCCTGGCGGTGGCCGCCATCCCGGAGGGGCTGCCCGCCATCGTCACCATCGCCCTGGCCATTGGTGTGCAGCGCATGGCGTCCCGCCGCGCCGTCATCCGCAAGCTGCCCGCCGTGGAGACCCTGGGCAGCACCACCGTCATCTGCTCGGACAAGACGGGCACCCTCACCCGCAATGAGATGACCGTGCAGGCGCTGTGGACGCAGGCCGGGCACTACGCGCTCACCGGCGTGGGCCACACCCCCATGGGCGACCTGCTGCGCGGGGGCAGCCCCCTGGAGGAGACGCCCGGGGACGTGCAGGCGCTGCTCGTCGCGGGCGTGCTGTGCAACGAGGCGGACCTCCAGCCCCGGGAGGGACGCTGGGGCATGACGGGCGACCCCACGGAGGGCGCGCTGCTCTTCGCCGCGAGGAAGGCGGGCCTGGGCGTGACGGAGCTGCGCGAGCGCCACCCCCGCCTGGACGCCATCCCCTTCGAGTCCGAGCACCAGTTCATGGCCACGCTGAACGCGGGCGGCCCGGAGCAGGCCGAGCTGTTCCTCAAGGGCGCTCCGGAGGTGGTGCTGCGCCGCTGCGGGCCGGGGACGGACCGGGACGCCGTGCTGGCGGAGGTGGAGCGCATGGCGCGGCAGGGGCTGCGCGTGCTCGCCTTCGCGCGCAAGGGCATGCCCCGGGCCCAGGCCCTGCGCATGCAGGACGTGGAGGACGGCTTCACGCTGCTGGGGTTGCAGGGGATGATCGACCCGCCCCGCGAGGAGGCCGTGGCGTCCGTGCGGGCCTGCCACGCCGCGGGCATCCGCGTGAAGATGATGACCGGCGACCACCCGGGCACGGCGGAGGCCATCGGGCTCCAGCTGGGCATCCACGCGCCCGGGCATCCGGGCCTCACCGGCGCGCGCCTGTCCGCCATGAGCGACGCGGAGCTGGCCGGGGCGGTGCAGGACACGAACGTGTTCGCGCGGCTGGCGCCCGAGCACAAGCTGAGGCTGGTGCGCGCGCTCCAGACGCAGCGGCACGTGGTGGCGATGACGGGCGACGGCGTCAACGACGCGCCCGCGCTCAAGCAGGCGGACATCGGCGTGGCCATGGGCATCACCGGCACGGCCGTGTCCCGCGAGGCCGCGGACCTGGTGCTGACGGACGACAACTTCGCCACCATCGTCGCCGCCGTGGAGGAGGGCCGCCGCGTCTATGACAACCTGGTCAAGTCGCTGGCCTTCGTGCTGCCCACCAACCTGGGGCTCGCCCTCATCCTCATGCTGGGCGTGACGTTCTTCCCGCTCCAGGAAGCCGGCGGCGTGCGCGAGCCGCTCCTGGCCATGCGGCCCACGCAGCTGTTGTGGATCAACCTGGTGGCCACCGTCACCCTGGCGCTGCCCCTGGCCTTCGAGGCGAAGGAGCGCCACGTCATGCGCCGCAGGCCCCGCGCGCCGGACACGCCCGTCCTCAGCCACTTCGTGGTGATGCGCACCTGCCTGGTCGCGCTCCTGATGGCCGCGGGCGCCATTGGCCTGTTCCTCTGGGAGTTCACCCGCCAGGGCGGCGGCCATGACGCCTCCAACCCCCAGGCCCTGGCCGAGGCGCGCACCATGGCCGTCAACACCGTGGTCAGCTTTCAAATCTTCTACCTGTGGCTGTGCCGCACGCTGACCGGCTCCACGCGCGAGGTGGGCTTCACCCAGAACCCCACCGTGTTCATGGGCATCGCCGCGCTGGTGCTGCTGCAGGCCGCCTTCATGTACGTGCCCTTCCTCCAGCGCCTCTTCGGGTCCGCGCCGCTGTCCCTGGGGGACATCGCGCGCTCGGTGCTGGTGGGGGCCTGCGTGCTGCCCGTCGTGGGGCTGGAGAAGTGGCTGCGCTCGCGGCGGCGGGAGCCGGGACAGAGCGTGAGCGCCACGTGAGGGCGCCTACGCGCGCGCGTCCAGTTGCTCCAGCAGGTCCACGAAGTCGGAGAGGTGGCGGGGGGCGGTGAAGCGGGTCCGCACGTGCTCGCGCGCCTGGGTCCCCAGGCGGGCCGCGAGGACGGGGTCGACCAGGAGCCTGCGCACCGCGGCGGCGAACTCGGCCGGGTCCCCGGGGTGGCGCACCAGCAGGCCGTCCACCTCGTGGCGCACCTGGTCCTGGAGGCCGCCCACCGCGCTCGCCACCACGGGCCGCGCCTTCCACATGGCCTCCGTGACGGTGAGCCCGAAGCCCTCCCGCAGGCTCTTCTGCACCACCACCGCCGCGTGGCGCTGGAGCGCGTTGACGATGGCGGCGTTCTCCTCCGGATCCGCCATGGGCAGACACGCCAGGTGGACGCGCTGGCGCAGGTAGTGCGGCTGCTCGCGCCACGCGGCGATGACGGTCTCCAGCGTCGCCGCCGCCTCCGGATCATCCGCGACGGACATCACCGAGGGCCCGGCCAGGACCAGCTCCGCGCACAGGCCGGGCGACTCGCGAAGGAGCTGCGCGAAGCCCCGCAGCACGCCCACCGGGTCCTTCAAGGGGTCCCAGCGGGAGACCTGCACCACGAGGGGAGAATCAGGAGCGGGCGCGGAGCCCAGCCGCACGATGTCCGCCCCGCGCGACACGCGGGCCGGGACGCCGTCCGCCCGGGTGAAGACGGGCTCGGGCGCGTCCGGCGGCAGCTCCACCAGCCCGGTGTGGCCCAGGATGGAGAGAGCGACCTCTGGCGCCATGGGCTGGTTCTTCACCGCGAAGATGTCGATGGAGGGCGGGATGACGACGGCCCGGTCCGCGAGCATGGGCGGCACGTAGGCGGCCCGGGAGAACACCGCGAGCCGCGCGGCGGCCAGGCCCGGCGCGAGGAAGCGCCACGCCCGCGCCACCTCCTCGTCCGGCGTGTCGCAGCCGACATGGCAGCGCCAGACCACGCGCGCGCCCGCGGCGGCGAGCGCCGGCGCCAGCCCCGCGGTCTGCGGGTCGTGCAGCAGCACCACGTCCCCCGGCCGCACCAGGACCAGCAGCTCCTCCGCGTTGTCGCGAAGCACCTCGTCGTAGCAGGCGCGCTCGGAGGGCCCCAGGGGCGAGCCGTCCCCCTGCGAGCCATGCAGCGCGTGGTGCAGCCGCTTGGTGACGTGGAAGAAGGCGGGCGTGCCCTCGATGACCATCCAGCGCGTGTCCACGCCGGCCCCGCGCGCGTAGGCGAGCAGCCGGGGCAACAGCTCCGCCACGCCGCCGCCCCGCGCCGTGGAGTTCACGTTCCAGAAGGTGCGGCCCACCATGCGGTCCCGGGCCTGCAGCGCGCTCGCCTGGAGCGCCTCCCACTCCGCCCCCGGCAGCTCGGCGTGGAAGGGCGCCAGCGAGCTGGCCTGCACGTGGACCTCGAAGGGCTTGAGCATGGGGATTCCCTCAACCGGGAACGTCTGGGCCACCAGCCGCGCGCGCAAGGCCGTGCGTCCGGCGGGCTCCGGCTCCAGCTTGGAAGGAGCGCGAGGAGTTCAAAATCATGGACCCGTCCCCTTCCCCAGAGCCCGCCGTCCAGGCACCGGACCCCCAACCGGCGGCCGCCCCGTCCATCCTCTGGTTCGACGCCCTGTCCCGGGAGGACGTGGCCCAGGCCGGAGGCAAGGGCGCCAACCTGGGAGAGCTGACCCGCGCCGGGCTGCCCGTGCCCCCGGGCTTCGTCATCACCGCCAGCGCCTTCCTCCAGGCCATGGAGCCCGTGCGCGCCCGGCTGCGCGAGCTGTGGGAGCGCGTGGATCCGGATGACTCGCGCTCGCTCGCCGGCTCCACGGAGGCGCTGCGCGGCCTGGTGCTCCAGGCGCCGATGCCGGACGGGCTGCGCGCCTCCCTCCTCGCCGCGTACCACCAGCTGGAGGAGCGCGCCGCGGTGGCGGTGCGCTCGTCCGCCACCGCCGAGGACACCGCCACCACCTCCTTCGCGGGCATGCACGAGTCGTTCACCAACGTGGTGGGCGACGACGCGCTCGTCGACCGCGTGCGTGCGTGCTGGGCCTCGGCCTATGGCCCGCGCGTGGTGGCCTACCGCAAGGCGCAGGGGCTCACGGACGTGCCGGAGATCGCCGTGGTGGTGCAGGCCATGGTGGACTCGAACCGCTCGGGTGTCATGTTCACCGCGGACCCCACGAGCGGCGACCGCGAGCGCCTCATCATCGAAGGCGCCTTCGGCCTGGGCGAGGTCGTCGTGGGTGGACAGGTGGAGCCCGATACCTACGTCGTGGACCGCGCGGGGCCCCGCATCCTGGAGGCCCGCGTGGGCGAGAAGGCCTTCCAGTTGCTGCGCGACGGCGTGGGCCATGAGAAGCGCGAGGACCTGCCGCCGGAGCGGGCCCGCGCGCGGGTGCTCACGGACGTGGAGGTGCTGGAGCTGGCGCGGCTGGGGCTGCGCGTGGAGCGTCACTACGGCGCGCCCCAGGACATCGAATGGGCGGAAGAGGACGGCCGCTTCTACCTGGTCCAGTCGCGTCCGGTGACGACCGCCCTGGGCAAGGCCCCGGAGGACACCGCCGCGCCCACGGGCCAGACGCTCGTGAGCGGCCTGGGCGCGTCCCCCGGCGTGGCCTCCGGACGCGTGCGGGTGCTGCGCGACGCGAAGGAGGGCTCGAAGCTGGAGGCCGGTGAAATCCTCGTGGCGCCCATGACGTCTCCGGACTGGGTGCCCTCGCTGCGGCGCGCGGCGGCGGTCGTCACCGACAGCGGCGGCATGACGTGCCACGCGGCCATCGTCAGCCGCGAACTGCGCAAGCCCTGCGTGGTGGGCACGCGCAAGGCCACGAAGGTCCTGCGCGACGGAGAGGACGTCACCGTGAACGGCGCCACCGGCACCGTGCGCGAGGGCCGCGCACCGGAATCCCCGGCCGTGACGGCGGTGGAGCCCTCCCGCCAGGCGCAGGGACAGCCCCGGGAGGCCTACGGGCCGGAGCCGCTGGGCACGCGGCTCTACGTGAACCTGGCGCTGCCAGGACAGGCGCGAGAGGCGGCGGCGCTCCCGGTGGACGGCGTGGGGCTGTTGCGCGCGGAGTTCATGCTCACCGAGGCCCTGGGCGGCGTGCACCCGCGCAAGCTCATCGCCGAGGGCAGGAGCCGCGAGTTCGTCGAGCGGATGTCCGGCGCGCTGCTGTCCATCACCCGCGCCTTCCAGGGACGCCCGGTGGTGTACCGCACCACGGACTTCCGCACGAACGAGTTCCGGGGGCTGGAGGGCGGCGGCGACTTCGAGGCCACCGAGTCCAACCCGATGATTGGCTTTCGCGGCTGCTACCGTTACCTGCGCGAGCCCGAGGTGTTCCGCCTGGAGCTGGAGGTGCTGGCCCGCGTGCGCGACGAGACGCCCAACCTCCACCTGATGATTCCCTTCGTGAGGACGAAGTGGGAGCTGGAGGCGTGCCTGGAGGCCGTGGACGCAAGCCGGCTGGGGCGCCAGCGCGGGCTGGAGCGCTGGGTGATGGCGGAGGTGCCGTCCGTCGTGTACCGCATCCCGGAGTACGCGCGGCTGGGCATCACCGGCGTGTCCATCGGCTCCAATGACTTGACGCAGCTCATGCTGGGCGTGGACCGGGACTCGGAGCTGTGCGCGGAGCTCTTCGACGAGGAGGACGCGGCGGTGCTGGACGCCATCGTCCACATCATCCGCGCCAGCCGCGACGCGGGCATCACGTGCTCCCTCTGCGGCCAGGCTCCGTCCAACCGGCCGGCCTTCGCGGAGCACCTGGTCCGCGCGGGCATCACCTCCGTCTCCGTGGACCCCGGCGCCGTCGGCGCGACCCGGGCCGTCATCGCGGCGGCGGAGCGCCGGCTCCTGCTGGAGGCCGCCCTGCGCCACTAGCGCGCTCAGGCGTACGAGCCGGCCTGCGCTCCGGTGGCCTCCTCCACCGGCAGCGTGAAGGAGAACGTGCTCCCCTCGCCGGGCGTGCTCTCCACGTCCACCTTCCCGCCATGGGCCGTCACCAGCCCCTTCACGATGGCGAGCCCCAGCCCCGCGCCCTCCCGGCGCTTCGGCCCGGCCTGCCAGAAGCGCTCGAAGATGCGCGGCAGGTCCTCCGGGGGGATGCCAGGGCCCGTGTCGCTCACCTGGAAGCGGACGTGTCCCGCCTCCGGCTGGACGCACAGGGTGATGCAGCCTCCCTCGGGCGTGAACTTGGACGCGTTGCCCAGGAGGTTGGCGAGGATTTGCAGCACCCGCTCCCGGTCCGCCAGGACGCAGGGCAGGTCCTCCGGCACGCGGGCCACGAGCCGCAGCGACTTCGCCTCCGCGAGCGCGCGGTGCTGCTCCAGGGCCTCCTGGACGAGCGGCGCCACCGCCAGGGGCTCCCGCTCCACCGACAGCGCGCCCCCCTCCAGCCGGGCCACGTCCAGCAGGTCCTGGATGAGCCGGTTCGCCCGGTGCACGGACTTCTGGAGCGCGTCCAGGTGCCGCCGGTTGCCGTTGCTGGGGGGCAGGCCCTTCTCCAGCAACCCTGCGCTGAGCTGGATGACATTGAGCGGGGCGCGCAGGTCATGGGCCACGATGCGCAGCACCTCGTCGCGCATGCGGCTGGCCTGCTCGGACCTTTCGAACAGGCGGGCGTTGTCCAGGGCGAGCGCGGCGCGGCGGCCCAGCTCCTCGGCCAGGGCCAGGTCGCGCTCCCCGTAGCGGCGCCCGGAGCCGGACGTCGCGAGGACGAGCGCGCCCAGGTTGCGCTCCCGGCTGCGCAGCGGCACGACGATGGCCGAGCGGGGCGCCAGCTGCAGCAGCAGCTCCTTCTGCCGGGCATCCACCGCGGCCGCCTCCAGCAGCTCCGGATTCACCTCGGGCAGCAGCACCGCCTGCCCCGTGCTCAGCACGGAGGCGGTGACGCTCTCCGGGTGGAAGGGCTCCGGCCAGTACGCCGCGCCCAGCTTCCGCAGGCACCGCGCCATCCGGGGCTCCGCGGCCGCGCTCTCCACCCGCCGGATGTGTCCGTCCGAATCCAGGCTGGCCACCACGCACCAGTCCGCCAGCGTGGGCACGGCGAGCGTCGCCACCGTGGCCAGCGTCGTGCTGGACGCCAGCGACGAAGCGAGCCGCGGGCCCACGTCCGCCAGGAAGCGCGAGGCCAGCTCCAGCTCCTCGCGCTCCGTGATGTCCTGCATCTGAGAGATGAAGTGGACGGCCCGTCCCCGTGCGTCGCGCACCACCGTGCCCCAGAGGATGATGGCGATGCGCCGGCCATCCCTGCGCACGTAGTGCTTCTCCCGCTGGAAGGAGTCGATTTCGCCGTTGCGCATCCGCTCCGCGTTGCGCTGGTCCACCGACAGGTCCTCCGGCACGGTGAGGTCCTGGAACGAACGGCTGAGCAGCTCCTCGCGCGAATAGCCGAGCAGGTCGCAGAGCGCCGCGTTGACGTGGAGGAAGCGGCCATCCAGGCCCACCAGGGCCATGCCGGTGGGTGCGCCCTCGAACGACGTGCGGAAGCGCTCCTCGCTCAGGCGCAGCACGTCCTCCGCCCTCCGCCGGCTCGAGTCCAGCCGGGACAGGGCGTCCGCGTTCCAGAGGGACACGCCGAGGAAGACGATGAGCGTCATCAGCACGAAGAACGCGGTGCCCGTGGCCGTTTCATAGAGCCCCAGCCGCTCCCCCATGAGCCGGACGGCCCCCGCCGCGGGCACGACGAGCAGGGCCGCAAACACCAGCCGCCGCGCCGAGTGGCCTCCCAGGTCGTCGCGTGAGAGCGCGCGCATCAGGCCCCGGTCCGGATGGACGGAGAGGATTCCCACCGACAGCAGCAGCAGGGCCAGCGACACGAAGAGCCCCAGCGGCCTGCCGGTCTCATCCAGCGCGTCCAGTGGCGTCAGCCGGAACGGGTGCTCCTGGTACACGCCCGCGATGAGGTTCCACGCCGTGAGCAGCACGGTGCACGAGGCCAACCACCGTGAGGGGTGCCACCCCCGGCGCGTGCGGACATGCAGCAGCTCGAGCGACAGCCCCGTCAGCAGCAGCCACGCCCCGCTCGCCACATCGTGATGGACCAGCCCCACGAGCCCCAGGAGGCCGGCCGCCGCCGCCAGGCC
>NZ_RAWL01000343.1:0-9496 GCF_003668885.1 Corallococcus sp. AB049A
GTGACGGAGACGACCTCGGTGCCGCGCTCGGCGGCCTCCTGCGGGGCGGCCACCGGAGGCGGCTCCATCCGGGGCATGCTGCCGGAGCCACCGCGCACGGGCGGCCGGGAGATGTCCGACGGGGCCCGCATGTCGCTGCCGGAGCCCGTGCCCAGGTTGCGCGAGTGCGAGCCCGTGCCCGGCATCAGCGCCCGGGGGTTGGAGCCCGTCCCCGAGCCGGCGATGGACGACGGCGCGTACTCGGAGAGCCGGTCGCCCAGCGCCTCCTTGAAGAACTGCGCCACCGACGCGGGCGACGAGGACAGCCGGTGGTGCGCGATGACGGCTTCAATCTCCTCGCGCATCGCCGCCGCGGAGGGCGTGCGGCGCGCCGGGTCCTTCACCAGCGCGCGCAGGATGAGGTCCGACACGTCCTGCGGGATGTGGGGCCGCAGCTGCGAGGGCACCGGCGCGGGCTCGCGCACGATGGCCGCGAGCGTGGCCGCGTCGTGGTCGCGGCGGAACGGCAGCTGGCCGGTGAGCAGCTCGAAGAGCACCACGCCCAGCGCGAACACGTCGTTGCGCCAGTCCAGCGGGCGGCCGCTGGCGGCCTCCGGGGAGAGGTACGAAATCTTCCCCTTGATGACGCCCGCCTGCGTGTGCTCCTCGCCCTGCACCTTGGCGATGCCGAAGTCCGACAGCTTGATGGCGCCGTCCAGCGACACCAGCACGTTGTGGGGGCTGACGTCGCGGTGCACCACCGGGTGCGCCGTGCCGGACGGGTCCACGTAGCTGTGCGCGTAGTGCAGGCCCGCGGCGACCTCCGCCACGATGCGCAGCGCGTGCTCCAGGGGCAGCGCCATGCCCTTGCGGCGCAGCTCCGTGAGCAGGCGCTTCAGGTCCGGGCCGCGCACGTACTCCATCAGGATGTACGCCACGCCGTCCGTCACGCCCACGTCGAAGGTCTGGACGACGTTCGGGTGCGTGAGGCGCGCGTTGGCGCGGGCCTCCGCGAAGAGCATGTCGACGAACTCAGGATTCTCAGCGAACTGCGCGAGAATCTTCTTCATCACGACGAACTTCTCGAAGCCCTTCACGCCCTGCTGCTTGGCGAGGAAGACCTCCGCCATGCCGCCCTGCCCCAGCCGGCGGATGATCTGCAGCCGCGCGCCGCTGTTGTGCGTGTCCGTGGCGGACGTGCCCTTGGCGCCGGGGTCCTGGTTGGTGGAGCCGAAGAGGTACTGGCTGAGGGCGCGCTGCTCCAGCGCCTCGATGTCGTCCAGCGGCTTGTCGGTGAGCGGCGTGCGCGCGAGCAGCCCCTGGAACTGCGCCAGCGCCGGAGCCCGGGCGCTGCCGCCGCAGACGGGGCACACGCGCTCCATGGTGCCCTTGGCGCGCAGGACCTCCAGGTACTCGGAGGTCTGGATGCGCTGATGGGTGACCTGGCCGCAGTTGCGGCAGTCGCACGGCAGCCACAGCGTGGCCAGCTTCGCGGGCAGCGCCTTGGTGGACTTCGCCAGCACGGCGAGCAGCGGCGGCGGCACGCGGCAGAGCACCACCTGGGCGCCCTGCGACGCCACCTCCAGCACCTGTTCGATGCGCGGCAGCGCCTCCGGCTCCACCACGCTCACGTGGCAGCAGTCGAACGCGACGCGCCCCTCCAGGCCGGACGCCAGCCGGCGCACGTTGAGGTCGCCCTTGAGCGTGCTGGCCAGGGTGATGAAGGTGATGTCGTCCTGGACGATCTTCAGGTGCGACGACAGCTCGGACGGCTCGGACGGGATGCCCGAGCGCAGGTAGCGCAGCACCGCCGGGTCCACCGCGGAGAACTGCTGGCGGCGCGCGAAGTCGAAGAACTCCGTGGGCTCGTCCGCGAACTCCAGCGGCTGGGAGCACACGGGGCACTGGTGCGGCGGGGCCCCGCCCTGCTCCAGCACCTTGGCCTCCTCCACCAGGCGCACCAGCCGCAGCCGGTCCTCCTTGCAGAAGCGGCACGCGTAGGGCGCGAGCAGCGAGAGCACGCGCGCGACGCCCGCGAAGCCCTCCACCATGTTGAGCTGATCCACCACCACCGGCGGCGCGTTGACGACGTACAGCCCCGACACGCCCTGCGGCGGGTGGCCGGCGAACTCAATCCACCGGCGCACGCCGAAGGAGCTGATGCGCTCCACCAGGCCCAGGTCCACCACCACCAGGCCCTGGAGGCCCTTGGAGGCTGGCGAGAGCGGGAAGGTTTCGTCGATCACCCCGGCCACGCGCACGTGGGTCAGACTGCCCACGCGCAGGGAGGTGATGCTGGCATTGGAAGTTTGGCTCTCCACCCGCCTACCCTCGTTCCAGACTGAACAGCAGCGACTTGGGCTGAGCAGTCCGGCGACGAGCGTCGCCCAGGTCCACCCCGCAGGCGAACTGCGTGCGCTTTCCCGGCGTCACCCGCACCGCCACCGCGTCGCTGTGCTCCAGGATGCGCCGCAGACCCAGTCCCGCGCCACCACCCGAAGCATCCACCTGCGCCTTCTCACCCCACGCCTTGATCACCCGCACCAGCGGTGACACCGACAGGCGGCCGAAGCGGTCCGTCGCTTCCAGCCACGCCCGGCCGTCCGCCACCGCCCAGGACAGCAGGCAGCGATCCTCCTCCGCCACCGACTGCACCTGGCCACGCCGATGGGCGTACTTCGGCTCGCCGCTCCCGTCCACTGGCGCGTCAAGCAGGGCGTTCACGCCAATCTCATGGACGACATCCGCCACCCGGCTGGCCGCGCCCTTGGAGCCGCCGGCCTGGAGGACGGCCTCGGCCGCGCGCTCGCCCACGGCCGTGACCTCCGCCACGCTGCCCAGCCACGCGACGGACGTGGCGGCTTCCTTGGGGATC
Organism: Corallococcus sp. AB049A; assembly: GCF_003668885.1. Lineage (NCBI taxonomy): Bacteria > Pseudomonadati > Myxococcota > Myxococcia > Myxococcales > Myxococcaceae > Corallococcus > Corallococcus sp. AB049A. The sequence goes on from NZ_RAWL01000343.1 coordinate 2,855, forward strand.
ATGGGTTCGCCGCGCAACAGCGCGCTCAACAGGCGCGCCTCCCAGGCGGACGGCTGGCCGCCCTCTCCGCGCGTGGCCAGCAGCAGCGCCGGGGGATGCTGCGCCAGGAGCGCGGCGTGGGCGGGGGTGAGCCGCCCGTCGAACAGCACCAGCTTCGGCGCCGCGTCGTCACCGCGCCCCAACAACAGGCCGTCCCGGGCCAGCACCCCGGAGGCCTTCTCCAGCGCCTCCGGCGTCAGCGTCGTGTCCGGCGTCAACTTCAGGGGGGCATCCTTCACGGCGGCGACGGTATCCAAACTGCGCTCTAATAATGGAGTCGAACTTCGGTGAAGACGCCCAGCGGCGGTGCGGGGAAGCCGTGGGATTCCTCGTACTTCGCGTTGAAGAGGTTGGTGCCCAGGAGGGACACCGCCACGCGCTCGTGGACGTTGAAGCCCACGCGCGCGGTCGCGGTGATGTAGCTGGGCAGCTTCACGCGGGTGGCGGTGCCGGCGTTCTCGTCCACCACGAAGCCCGGATCATACCGGGCGCCCACGAACAGGCCGTAGAGCTCCACGAAGGCGAACTTGCCGATGTTGGTGCGGCCGCGCAGGTAGACGCGGTGGGTGGGCGCGTAGTCCAGCGGGTAGCCAGCCCCGCCGCCCACCGGCAGCGCCTGGGCGTCCAGGAACTGGTAGGCCACGTCGAAGGACGAGTTGAGGGACGGCACCTGCGCCGCGGCCTCCGCCTCGAAGCCCGCCACGCGCGCGTCGCCCAGGTTCTTGAACTGGGACGTGGAGCCGAAGAGCAGCTCCTGGTTGATGAAGTTGCGGGCGCGGTTGTAGAAGCCCGTGCCCGTCAGGCGCACCTTGCGGTCGAAGGGCCAGAAGTCCACCGCCGCCTCCACCGTGTCCAGCGTCTCCGCGCGCAGGGCCGGGTTGCCGAGCAGCGTCGCGGCGTACATCTGCTGGTTGATGGCCAGCTCCGCCAGCGTGGGCGCGCGGAAGGCGCGGCCGTAGTTGGTGCGCAGCGTGAGCAGCTCCGGGATGGCGTGGAACACGACGCTGGCGCGCGGGGAGATCTGATCCGTCTTCGCCTCCCAGACCTTGGAGGGGATTTGATAGTTGTCGTAGCGGGCGCCCGCGCCCACCACCAGCCGGTCCGTGATGCGGTACTCGGCGTCCACGAAGCCGCCCAGGATGGTCTGCTTCGTGTCGTCCAGGGTCAGGCCGGGCAGGACGTTCTGGTTGTTCACCTGGTCGGCCTTCACGTCGCCGCCGACGGTGACGGAGAGCTTGTCCAGGGAGAACAGCGCGCGCGCCTCGCCGCCCAGGCGGCTGCGCTTGCCCAGGGTGTCCTCCAGCGCGCCGGTGATTTCATTCTCCAGCGTCACGTTGCGGCGCTTGAAGAAGGTGTAGGCCTGGGCGAACACGCGCACGTTGTCCGTCACCTGCTGATCCAGCTGCAGGGCGGCGTTGAGGTTCTGGACGTGCTCGTTGTCCTGCGCGGTGTAGTGGCAGCGGCCGCAGTTGCCCACGGTGGAGATGTTCTGGCCACCGGGCCGGCCGATGTTGCCGTCCGTGAAGTCCGCGTCCAGCGCGAGGGGCCCCACGCGGACCTTGCCGTTCACCTGGTGGACCAGCGAGTCCTCGTTGGTGTCCGTCTGGCCCAGCTGCTGGTTGTTGAAGAGCTGCGGGCCGTCCGAGCCGAAGCCGTAGTAGCCGAGCAGCGCCTCCACCGGGCCGCCGCGGCCGGCGACGTTGGTCTGCAGGCGCCAGGTCTTGTCCTGGCCCGCGAGGATGCGCGCGTCGGCGCCCACGTTCTGGCCCTTGGCGATGAGGTCCGCGGGCTGGCGCTCGATGATGTTGATGACGCCGCTGAAGGCGTTGGAGCCGTAGAGCGACGAACCGGGGCCGCGGATGACCTCCACCTGCTTGAGGTTGGTCATCGGCGTCGTCTCATCCGCGTAGAACTGGCCCGTCCAGGGGTCCGTCAGCGGACGGCCGTCCTTGAGGAGCAGCAGGCGGTTGGACAGGTAGTTGGAGCCCAGGCCGCGCGCGCTCACCGCCGCCTTGCGCATGGAGCCCCGGCGGCACTCCATGCCGGGGAAGTACTGGATGGCCTCGCAGAGCGAGAACTGGCCGGTGCCCTCCAGCTCCTCCGCCGGGATCCAGGACACCGTGAGGGGCACGTCGGAGATGCGCTGGCTGCGCTTGGACGCCGTGGTGACGACGGCCTCGCTCAGCGCCAGGTTGATGTTCTTCTCCAGGTCGTCGCCCCCGCCCAGGTCCGGGCCGTCCAGGCCGGAGAGGCTGGAGGGCGGCGGCATGGCGCGGTCCGGCGCCGGCTCCGTGAAGGGCGCGCGGTCCGGGACGTTGCTGGCCGGGCGCTGCTGCGACGACGGCAGCACCGCGCTCGAGCCCAGGGCCGGCGCGGGCGGCGGGTTGGAGGGGATGTCCGTGGTCAGCGGCCCGTCATACGGCGACGGCGACCCGGGCGAGGCCACGGGCATCGGATCCGCCACGGACGGGCCGGGGCCGGCCATGGGCGCGGCGGGCGCGGGCGGCGGCTCGGTGGCGAGCACCGGCTCCTGCGGCGCGGGCTCCTCTCCCGGAATGGGCTCCGGCTCCACCGGCGGAGGCGGCGTCTTCGCGCCCCGGCGCGTCTTCGCCGTGCGCGCAGGCTTCGCGCCCGGCGTCGTCGCCTTGGCACCCGGCGTCGTGGCCGCGCGCTTGCGGGTGGCCTTGGTCCGCGTCTTCGCCGCGGGCTCCTGGGCCTCCTGTGCGCGAGCCGTCTCCACCGTGAACAGCGACAGCGCGCAAACCACCAGGGTGAGGCACGCGCGCGCGCCCAGCCGACCGGCAAACCCCTTCACCGCGTTGGTGCGCGGCCCACCGTACTCAGTCGAGTCCATCGTTCTCAATTCCACGAGGGGAAGCAGGGACGTCCGCGGTTCGTGCGCCAGGATCCAGAGCCGTTGCGACTGGCAATCGTCCACAGGGCCGAGTTTCAACCCCTGAACGGTGGCGTTCCGCTCGACTTCTCAAACTACCGCAATAACTCGCCTTAGGCCAAGTCATGGCTGTCGATACCGGTGAAACACGCGCGCGGCGACGGGAGCGCCGCGCGGGGCTCAGTCCACGCCGCAATCAGTCATCCGGTTGTTCAGCGGAAACGGCCAGGTCGTCCGCGAACGGCGGCAGCGCGGGACCCAGCGACTCGGACTGGACGAGCACCGGCGTCTCCACCCGCAGGTCGGGTGAGTCCGCGAGGACGGGCTGGCGGCGCGGGGGGCCCTGGGTGACGAGCTTGCGGAAGTCCTCGAACTCGCGGCCCTGGATGCGGGCGAAGGCGTCGAACGGGGCGACCGCACCCACGGAGGACAGGGCCTGGGACAACGCGTCCGCCCCGCCCTTCAGGTCCACCAGCACCGCGCCGGGAACCCGGGTGCTCCGGAAGAGGACCTTCATGTCCCTGGGCACGTGCGCCACCGGCACGAGCGCGGCCTCCGCGCCCCTGGCCTCCAGCATCTTCACCGCCGACTCCACGTTGGGCACCGGCACCAGCTTGAAGTGCTTCTGGGCGTCCAGGTCGCCGCCCAGCACGACGTGGGTGACGAACTTGGGGTCCGCGGGGCCCGCGCCCTTGACCAGCGCCATGCGCTTGCCGGCGAGGTCCTTCACGGTGCCCTTCTGGGTGGAGATGATGGCCCAGCGCTGCTGCGTCTCACCGGAGCGCGGCGCGTACGCCACGGGCTGGGCCTTCGCGCCCAGCTGCACCGCGGCCCAGCCGTCCACCACGGCGAAGTCGATCTGCCCCTCCCCCACCGCCTTGGAGAAGTCCTCGTAGCGGCCGAAGCTCTTGGCGCCCACGGGGCGGCCCAGGCTGGCCTCCAGCTTCTGGGCCAGGGCCTCCGCGTACTGGAAGCGCTCCTGGCCGTCCGACAGCGTGGTGGCCAGGAACACGCCCAGCGTGGCCTTCTTCGGCGCGGCGGAGGCGGTGAACGGGACAGCGGCAACGGCGAACAGCGCGGCGGCGAGCAGGAGGCTCCCCCGCGCGAAAAGGGATGGCGTCTTCACGGCGTCTCCTCCGCGACCCCGGTGGCCGGCGTGACGCCCTGCGCGTCACCCAGTCCATAGAGGCCCTGCAGGCGGTCCTTCCATTCCCGCACCTGGGCGGCGCGGGAGCCCGCGCCGGAGGCCAGGTAGCGGCGCCAGGCGTCCACGGCCTCGGCGGGTTCATGCCGGCGCTCCTGCGCGTCGATGCCCAGGTTGAGCGACGCGACAGGCACGGCGGTCTCCAGGCGCTTCCACGTCGCCAGCGCGGACGCGGTGTCCCCCTGGCGCCAGTCCACGCACGCCAGGTTGTGCTGCACCAGCGCGTCGTCGGGCGTCGCGGACAGCGCGGCCTTCAGCGCCTTCTCCGACGCCTTCATGTTGCCGGAGGCGTACGCGAGCGCCGCCTCGCGCCGCAGCAGCGCGCCGGTGAGGTTGCCCATCCACTTGGGCTGTCCGGGCATGGGCTTCTTCTGGGCCGTGGTGAGCAGCTTGCGCGAGGGCGCGACCTTGCCCTGGCGGTAGAGCACCCACGCGTCCGCGAGCGCGCGCGTGTTGGACCACGCCCACTCCGGCGCCGGCGTGAGGGCGCGCTTGATGCCCGCGGAGGCCTCCGCGAACCGCCCTTCCTCCGCGCGCGTGAGCGCCCGGGCGAAGGTGGCCAGCTTCGCCAGGTCCGCGCGCTTGCCGGTGCCCAGGCGGTCCACCGCGTCCAGGTCCCGGTTCGCCGCGGCGGCGTCGCCCGTCTCCAGCTTCGCCAGGGCGCGGCGCACCAGCACGCGGGGCAGGTTCGCCTCCGCCACCTTCGCCGCCGTCTTGGAGGGGCCCGCGTCCGTCAGCCGCTGCACGGCGGCGTCCACCTGGCCCAGCTCCACCTCCGCGAGCGCGGCGCCCGCGGACGCCTCCGCGCGCTGATCCGGCTCCTGCGTGGCCTCACCGGACCGGGTGAAGGCGGCGAGCGCGGCCTGCGCGTCGCCCGCGCCCAGCCGCGCGTAGCCCAGGAGCAGGTGCTCGCGCCAGGTCACGCCCGGCAGCGTCACCGCGCCCTCCATCACCTTGCGGGCCTCCGCGAACTGGTGGCTGTCCAGCAGCGCCGCGCCCAGGCGGCGGGCCATGGGGACGGAGCGGTCCAGGTCGTACGCGCGGCGCAGGTCGCGCACGGCGTCCTCCAGGCGCTGGGTGCCGGCGCGGTCGCGCGCGCGGTGGGCCAGCGCCCGGGCCAGCCACTGCTTCGCGCCGGGGTGGCCGGGCTCCACTTGAAGCGCGCTGCCGTAGTCCTCGATGGCCTGATCCCACTGGCCGGTGGCGAAGTGATCCGCGCCCAGCAGCATGTGTCCCAGCGCCTGGCGCGGGGCCATCTCCACCACGCGCCGGTGCACCTCCACCGCGCGCTGGTAGCGGCCGGCGCGGCGGTTGACGGAGCCCAGCGTGGCCCACAGCTCCAGGCTGCCGCCGCCCGACTTCACCGCGGACTCCAGGAACTGGATGGCCTCCTCGTGGCGCGCCTGCGCCTGGAGCGCCTTGCCCACGGCGATCTGCCCCATGAGCAGGCCCGGCTGCAGCTCCAGCACCTTGCGGAACTCGGCCTCCGCCTGCGCGGGCTGCTTCTGCGCGAGCCGCACGTCCCCCAGCAGCAGGTGCGCGGCGGGCGTGGAGCCCAGCTTCATCAGGGCGGTGGCCTGGATGTCCGCGCGAGGCACGTCGCCCGCGGCGAGGTACTGGCGCGCGAGGCGCTCCTTCGGCTCGGCGGCCTGCGGGAACTTCGTCACCAGCCGCTCCAGGAGCGCGCGGGACTCCGGCACCCGGCCCTCCATCTCCAGCACGGCGGCGAGGCCGATCTGCGCCGTCGCGGACTCGGCCCGGCCGGCCTGCGCCTTCTCGAAGGAGGCGCGCGCGGCGGCCGCGTCCCGGCGGATGAGGTGCGCCTTGCCCAGCAGCTCATGGATCTGGAAGTCGTTGCCCGCGAGCTTCTCCGGGCGCAGCACCAGGTAGCGCTGCAGCCGCGTCACGGCCCGGTTCCCGTCCTGGGCGTAGAGGTAGTAGCTGGCCAGGTAGTAGTGGACGATGAGGTGGTCCGGCTGATCCGCGGCGGCCACCTGCTCCAGCACCGGCACGGCCTCCGCGAAGCGGCGCAGCTTGAAGTACGCGGTGCCCAGCGGGTACGCGAGCGACAGCTCCTGCGGGTTCTGCGCGAACACCGGCTGAAGGCGCGCCGCCGTGCGCTGGAAGTCCTGGAGCGCGTTGGCGGCGCTGCCCAGGCCCGCGGCGGCGAACACGGACTGCGGCTCCTGCGCGAGCGCCTGCTCGAAGAGCTGGAGCGCCTTCTTGAACTTCTCCTCCGCCTCCTTCTTGTCGCCCTTGGCGAGGGCGGCGTTGGCGGACACGAGCGACTGGTCGCCCTGCTCCGTCATGCGCTGCGCCTCGGTGGCGGGCGGCGGGCGGAACTGGGCGAGCGCCGCCGGCGGGCCGGCCAGGGTGGCCAGCAGGGCGAGCGCGGTGGAGACGCGGCGCGGGGAGCGGATGAATGGGCGCATGCGGTTCGTCACGGCGAGGGGGCGGGGCTGAATTCGGCGACGATGACGGTGATGTCGTCGCGCTGGGGCCTGTC
>NZ_RAWL01000344.1:0-9458 GCF_003668885.1 Corallococcus sp. AB049A
CGCCCACCCAGACGCTGGTGGCGAGCAGTGCGCCGCTCGCGCTCCACACGTGCACCTCGCACCGGGAGAGGGGCACGAGGGGATCCCGGTAGAAGCGAACCTTGTCGAGGACACCGGACGCCGAACTCTGGAAGCGCACGCCCACTTCCACGGGCGTGATGTCCGAATCGAGCTGCGCGGGAGACGGCGCCGTGGTGCCGCTCCACAGCGAGGCGGTCGTCTGCGCACGCGCGAGCCCTGGCACGCAGAGCAGGAGGACGCAGAGCAGCGAGGAGAGCATTTCAATCCGCTTCATCAGGGACCTTCCGTCCGCGCGGGGCGGACGCGAATGACAGGCGGCGCGGGGGCGCCCCACGCATGTCTACTCCGATTCCAGAAAAAACAATCCTCTGATTGGCAAAGCCAGGGCCATGCCTGGTGCCCCCCTGACTGGAGAAGGCACCTGGTTCTGGCATCATGTCGCTGTAGCCATGAGGAATGACGATGCAATGCCCATGCTCGTATGACTGCAGCCACGAGATGCACCGGAACGACGGCGTAGCCGGGCTGCCTGCGTTCATCCTGGCAGCGCCAGGAAAGGATGAGGAGAAAGCGAAACGCCCAGCAGCTGGCGATACAGGGCTGGCCCTCAATCGCATCCTGGCGTCCCTCCACAGTCTGCTTCCAGAAGTCTTCCCGTCTACTTGCCGGTACCAGTACCGGATCGCCAATGCGTACAGCAAAGCCCTGTACAAAAGCGATAGCAACAACAAGACCAGCCCAAACGTCAGCGACGTGGACACGGACGCCAACAAGAAGCGCCTGCTGTCTGAAGTCAAAGACGCGCCGCTCGTCATCGCCCTGGCCCCGTCAGCAAAGCGGCTGGCCCCATACCTGAAAGCCAATGGATGCAACATTCTGGATTTCGGCGAGCACCCTGGGCAGCAGGCAATCAACGGCGGTGCTTCCAAGTACAAGACCTACAATGGAGTAACGCTCAAGTCAGCCAAAGACCATCTGGCGGGGCCCAACGGAGCGACCATCCGCCGCCTGGCTCGCAGCAAGGAGCGACTGGAAATGCTCCTGAGCCAGATGCGGTATCACTCGTTCGCTGAGACGGGAATCCTCGGCGGCCTCAGGGCTCAGAAGCTGTTCGACTGTTTCATCGAAACATCCATCATTCCCAACACCCAGGCACTTCCGGAGCCCTGCGAACACTGCCAGGCGTTTCACCAAAAAAGGACGAAGAACTGGGAAACGATTGAAGCACTCCTGCCCTTCCTCTAGCAGAAGCAAGCGGCGAGAACGGGCTGGAGGCCGGGTGGCCCCCTCCAGCCCGTTCACCGAGGGCGGAGCCTCAGGGCCACGGGCTCAGTAGCAGTAGCACTCCGTGCGCGTGCACCAGCCAGAGCTGAAGTTCAGCTCGATGCACTGCGCGATGCAGGCGGAGCACTCGTACGGCGCGGGGGCCTCCGGGGCTGGCGTGAGGGCCTGCGTGGCGCTGAATGACAATGCGGTCCCCGCGACGACGGCCAGCAGGGTCTGTCCCGTCTTCTTCACAAAGCCTCTCATGAAAGCCTCCCGGAATGGGTTGACGTCGAACGGCCACCGCGAACTCTGCCACGGTTGCCCATCCCACCGCCGCCTCCGTCACCGTGCGCTGCTGGCCACGTTCACCGTGGCCGTGGCGCTGGCCGCGAGGCCGAAGTCCTCCTGGTAGATGCTCAGGTCCACCGTGTGGGTGCCTCGCGCGCCTGGAGGCACCGTCTTCGTCATCGTGAAGGTGGAGTCGCCGCCCGGCGGCAGGTTGACGCCCCATTCGGACCAGGCCGTGTCCCAGCCTTCCGGCAGCGTGGATCCGAAGTCGTACCAGACCCAATTGCACGAAGCGGAGTCGTTGTTGGTGACGCTCACAGTCCACGTGACGTCCTCTCCCGGGGCCGCCGTCACATTCGCCGGTGAGAGCGTCAGCGTGGGCGGCGTCGCGATGCAGCGCTCGACGACCTCCACCGTGGCCGTGCCCTGCACGCTCTGACTGCCCCTCGTGACTGTGACGCCCGCCGCGTAGAGCCCGAGCGGCGCGCTGTAGGGCACATACGTCTGGAGGCCCAGCATGCCGGAGCTGGCGGCGGCGAGCGTGCGCTGCGCGGGCAGCGGGTCGAAGCCCCAGCCCGTTGGAACGATGGGGGACAGCTGGAAGGTGCTCGGGCCGCAGCCGGCCGAATCCCGGTTGATCAACTCCAGCGCGAACTCCGGCCGCGCTCCGGGCCAGATGGCCGGCGCCAGAGGCGTCACCCGCACCTCGGGCGCGGCCTGCACGCAGGTCGTCGTGCGGTACTGGACGCGCACCGTCAGCCCCGTAGGCGTCGCCGCATCCACCGTGAGGGAGAGGTCGCTGTACGGGTCGTTCCACGTCGTGCCCGGCAGCAGGGCCGGGTCGTTCCAGGAGGACGTCCCCGGCGTGAAGTCGAGCAGGTGGGTGCCATCCCGCGTGTCCGCGTCCGCCAGGTGGATGAGCGCGCCGCCGAACACCTGGGACGCCAGCGTCGACTCGTAGAGCCCCACGGGCCGGCGGTACTCCACCCACAGCCAGTCGTTGACGCCCGGGCGCCTGCGCACCTGGAGCGCCTTCAGGCCACCGGACGCCACCACCGGCGCGAGCGTGAAGGTGCCGTCCGTGCCATCCACCCGGGCCACCGAGGAGGACGCCAGCCAGCCGATGCGCGCCTTGTGCGGCGCCGCGTAGTGGCCCAGGTTCCAATCACCCATCGACGAGAAGCGGTCCCCGTACTCGTCGATGGTCCCCAGGGTGCCCGGCATGCCCAGCGGCTCCGCGCCGAAGTCGCGCGAGCCCGCGTGGTTCAGTGACAGGTTGTGACCGGCCTCATGGGTCACCAGCTTCACGGCGGTGTCGTGGTTCGTCATCCAGTCCGCGACGAGCCAGGTCACGGAGGCCGTCACGGTGCCATCCGCCGTCGCGACCTGCCCGCAGGACAAGGTGGCCTGTCCCGCGTAGGCACAGCCCTGTGAGGGATTGGGGTGGACGATGAAGATGCGGTCGTACTGCCGGAAGTCCACGTCCGCGTCCGCAGCCCGCACGGCCGCGTCGCGCATCGCGTCCGTCTCCGAGCAGGAATAGGCGCGGTCCAGCGTGTACCAGCCCCGCACGGCGCCCGTGGTCGTGGTGCGGCCCCCGGACACCTCGCTCCAGTAGGTCGCCAGCGAGCGCTGCGTGGTGGAGAAGAACGCGTCATGGATGCCCTGCGGCGTGGCGGCGGGCTGGGGCATGCCCGGGAAGGCCGCGAGGATGACGAGGCTGCGTTGCACGCCCGTGACGCCGCACCCGCCCGAAGTGGCCTGCATGGCCGAGGCGTGGCGGTCCACCTCCACGGTCCGGGCCATGAAGCGCTGCCCTCCCTGGGCCCCGCGCACCGTCACCCGCTGACCGCCGCGCAGACCCTCCGGTACGCCACCGGTGAAGGCCAGCGGCAGGCGCTGGCCTCCGACGACGAGGAAATACTCCTCATGAGACGCCGTGAACGACGGCGCGTCCACGACCCGGACCTCGAGCTCACCCTGGACCACCTGCTCCGCTGGGCTGGCAACCTGGGTGTTACAGGCCGCGAGCCATACGGCCGCGACGATGATGCACAAGCGTGACATTTCCCCTCCGGGGAACGGTGGCCGGCACGGGAGTGCGCCTGGCAACCGCCGCGCGCCTTGTGCCCGCGGCTTCGCGCGTGCGCAATGCATCCGTCGAAGTTGTCACGCGGATTTCAAGCAGCTCAGCGCCGCGCCGCGCGCTCCTTAAGGTAGCGCTGGAAGAACTCCGGCTGCAGCCAGACCGTCATCCGGGCTCCCTTGCGCGGAGCGAAGAACGGTCCCGAGTCCACCCAGTCCCCTCCCGACCGCAGCCGGATGCCGAGGGTGTAGACCGGCTCCTTGAAAGAAAGTGTGAGGGGAAGGACTCCCCGCTGGACCACGACCGCGTCGTTGGGGACCGTGGGAAAGGCGACAACCTCCGCCTCCACGCCCACGGGGGCCTCGATGCGGAGGACGGCCTCATCTCCGGAGCCAGGCTCCTTGCGGAGCTGGTAGCCGTTCCGGCTGTCGAGGAGCGCGAACCAGTCCTCCCGCCTGTAGTCATCCACCCTGGCGCCGACCGTCATCCAGAACAAGCGCCACGCTGGCCTGACCCGGTTCCAGTACTGCTGCGCATCCGTGGCGTCCATGCCGCCACCCTGGCGAAGACCGTTGATGAGATCCCCCGACAGCATGTCGAAGAGGCTCGGGTTGTCATCCGCCGCCCCGGTTTTCCGTATGCCGCCAAGCCACTCCACGATTCCATCCTCGATGCGGTACAGCGGCTTGTCGTCCTCACGGACCTGCCGCCCAACTGCATCCAGCCTCCGTGCCACCAGGGACGCTCGCTGGGAGATTGAAACCCTGGACCGCCACGACGCCCGGCCCGCCTTCACGGCGAGGTCCGAGGCCTCGTAACGCGCATCCAGCTCGACCTCTCCTGGATCATTCCGCAGCCGTTCGAGCGTCGCCTGGATCGGGCGAAGTCCCAGCGCCGCAGTGAGCACGACTCCCTGGAGACGGACGGTGGCGGAGGGTGACGCCAGGAGCCGCTCGACACCGGGCAGCGCCAGTCCGCCGAGCGTTGCCAGCTTGTCTCTCAGCTCCTGGAGCCTCCGTCCCTCGATGCGCAGCCGTGAGACGGGGCGGCCATCGTTGCCGCAGAGCACCACCGGCTGCTCCTCGATGAGTTCGCGTGGAGCGGGCTCCACCTCCCAGAAGGCCACGAGCCCCTGGCCTCGGGCCACGGCCTTCGCGCTCAGCGCGCTGAGCTCCGGATGGCCGCCGAGCAGTTCGGGGTGGACCCTTCGCCTCGTCAGGAGCTGGATGAACTCGAGCAGGGCCGACCGTGCCTCGTCATCTCGGGCACCGGCGGCCAGGGACTCGAGCCCGGGCAGCAGCGATTCACCCCGGGGAAGCAGCCGCACCTGCGCCTCCGCACGCTGGGCGCGGTCCGCCGAGATGAGCCAGGCAAGCAGCTCCTCATCGCTCTGCGAGCCCGTGTCGGGCGCGAGTTGTTCCGGCTCCATCCAGGACCAGGGGGGACCGGCAAGCCGCTCCGCCAGGGGCGGTGGCCGCGCCGCGTAGACGCCTGTGGCGCCTCGGGAGGGGGCGCCCGCGGCGCACGCGGCGGTCGTGAGGGCCAGCATGCAGAGCAAGACCCGTGGCGCACCGTGCATCATCAAGCGTCCACCTCCAGGCCGAGACTGTAATGCCAGACGGAAGAGTTCGTCACTCCGGGAGCAGCAGCCCGTCTTGAGCACCACCTCCACGACGTGGATGGACTCGGGACAGAAGTCTCAGCCAGAGTCCATCACCGTTCATACGGCACGGGCAGGGAAACCGGGTCGTCCATGCGCACTCAGCAGCCGAACCGGTTGCAGCCGTAGTTGAAGCGGGCGTCGAACGCGAGCCCCATGAAGGTGTCGTTCGGGCTGCGATACAGCTCCTCCACGAGGCGGCTGGCCAGTGAGCTGGCATTGACGGAAGCCCACTCGGAGCCGTCGTTGTCGTCGAAGGGGCCCTTGAAGCCATCCTGCTGGCCGGTGACTCCCGAGGCCATGTCGCCGTCCTGCTGGCCCGCCATGACGAACACCAGGTGGCGCACGTTGTCGCGGCCCGGGTTGAGCGGCTGCGCCAGGAAGGTCCGCTTCTGATTGTCATTGGCCACGCCGAAGTCCTCCCACCAGTGGTACTCGGGGCGGGTCTGCACGCTGTTGCAGGGCAGCGGGAAGCGGTTGCGGCAGCGGCGCACCTTGGAAGGAGCGCTTCATTCCGGGAGTCTTTCGAGAAAGGGGAAGAGCAGAACCGCGTGGGGTGCGGAATCTACCCTTTCCCCCTCTTCCCGGAATGCCACGCATCGGGGCTGGCTGCTCCACGGGCTGGGAAGCGGAGCGTGCCCCGTTCAATCCTACGCGCCGCGCAGGGTCGCTTCGCGGCTTCTCTGGCTTCGCTACGGAACCGGGTAGACGCAGACGGCGAGCGCGCCGCAGCCGAACTCGACCGCGAGCTTGTTGCAGCCCGGCTTGAAGTCCGACCGATACATGGAATGGGTCTGGGTCCGGCTGTAGGGCCCATCGATGCCCACGCCGCTGTAGCTGATGGACACGGTGAGGCTGCCATTGCTCCCGGTGCCAGCAGGGATGAGCGTCGTGACGCTGCACGCGGTCTCCGTGCTCGCCTTCACCGGGATTCCCTCCCCGCCAATCTTCACGCTGGTGATCTTCGTCTCCCCGCTGTTGTCGAAGACCACGTAGGCGGTGGACGAGTTGTCGATGAGTTCGCCGTCCTTCAGCGTGAAGTCGCAGGCCCCGGGCGTCCAGGTGCCCTGCCGGTACTGGCCCAGGAACGTGTTGGTGCCGTTCTGGGGCTTGAAGCGCATGGTGGTGCCCTCGAACACGACCTCGTAGTCGGGCAGGTTGTGGTTCGCGTCCCAGCGGATCATCCGAGGGCTGATGAGCCGGCCCTTGTAGAGGCCCGCGGTGGGGGAGCCGGGCAGCTCGCACATGTACACCCGGTCCGACGACTGGCCCTCGATGCCGCCGTACGCGATGTCGGTCTGATATCCGTACTCGCTGCCGTAGCGGTTCCAGATGCCGGTCACGACCATGCTGTCGCCGCCGGTGTCCGTGTCGTCATCACCGGCCACGCTGGTGTCACAGGCGCTCAGGGAGGTGGACAGGACGCAGCCGAGGAGGAGACGCGCGAGGGAAGAGTTCACGGGAGGGCCTTCGGTGGGGTGAGAGGGTTCGCGGCACACCCCATACCATCAAGGCGGCAAGCAGGCCTCAGGAGCAGTCCCTACGCGCCGCGCAGGTCCGCGGTCCTCAGGAACGCGGGCTTGCGCCGCGCGTGCGAGGCCTGCTCGTAGGCGTAGGCGAGCTTGAGCAACACGGGCTCGCTCCAGGCGCGGCCAATGAACGACACCCCCACCGGCAGCCCGTGCACGTCGCCCGCGGGCACCGTGATGGACGGATAGCCAGACACGGCCGCGGGCGTGGAGCTGCTGCCCAGCCAGTGGTCGCCCAGCACCAGGTCGATGGGACCCGCCGGGGCCTGCGTCGGCGCCACGAGTGCATCCAGCTTGTGCTTGTTCATCACCGCGTCCAGCCCTTCCGCGCGCGAGTACCGGCGGCAGGCCGCGAGCGCCTTCTTGTAGGCGGCGTCCGTGAGCGGGCCCTTCTTCTGCGCCTGGAGCAGCAGCTCCTGCCCGAAGTAGGGCATCTCGCGCTCGCGGTTCTTCTCGTTGAAGGCGATGAGGTCCGCCAGCGACCGCACCGGGGCGCCCTCGCCCAGCTGCGCGAAGTAGGCCTCCAGGCCCGCCTTGAACTCATACAGCATCACCTCCAGCTCGGGCTCGTCGAGCTTCGCCATGTTGGGCAGCACCACCGGGTCCACCAGCACGGCCCCCTGCGCCTTCATCAGCTCGAGCGCGCGCTCCACGATCGCGTCCGTGGCCGGGTGGTAGCCGAAGAACCGCTCGCGCGGCACACCGATGCGCGCACCCTTGAGCCCCTGGGGGTCCAGGAACTTCGTGTAGTCCGGATGGGCGCGGCCCTTGCCCGCGGCGGTGGTCGCGTCGCGAGGGTCCTCGCCCGCGAGCACGCTCAACAGCGCCGCCGCGTCCGCCACGGTGCGCGTCATGGGGCCCGCGGTGTCCTGGGACGACGAGATGGGGATGATGCCCGCGCGGCTGACCAGCCCCACCGTGGGCTTCAAGCCCACCAGCGAACACGCGGACGCGGGCGAGACGATGGAGCCGTCCGTCTCCGTGCCCACCGACACGGCGCAGAAGCTGGCCGCGGTGGCCGCGCCCGAGCCGGAGCTTGAGCCGGAGGGCGTCCGGTCCAGCGCGTAGGGATTGCGGCACAGGCCGCCGCGTCCGCTCCAGCCGCTGGTTGAATGCGTGGAGCGGAAGTTGGCCCACTCGCTGAGGTTCGTCTTGCCCAGGAGGACCGCGCCCGCGGCGCGCAGCCGCTCTACAATAAAGGCGTCACGCGAGGGGACGGCGCCCACCAGCGCGAGCGAGCCCGCGGTGGTCTGCATCTTGTCCGCCGTGGCGATGTTGTCCTTGATGAGCACGGGGATGCCGTGCAGCGGCCCGCGCGCGCCCTTTGACTTGCGCTCGGCGTCCAGCGCGTCCGCCAGCGTGAGCGCGTCCGGGTTCACTTCGATGACCGAGCACAGCGGCAGGTCCCCGGTGCGGTCGAGCGCGCGGATGCGTCCGAGGTAGGCCTCCGTCAGCCCGCGCGCGGTGTACTTGCCGGAGTCCAGGCCCGCGCGCAGCTCCGCGACCGTCGCCTCTTCCAGCGCGAAGGTCCCGGGCGCGGCGGCGGCCGGCGCGGCGGCGCGCGCATCCCGGGCGGCCAGCGCCCCTGTCACCGCGGCGGCGGCCCCCAGGAGCGTGCGGCGGGAGAGACCCGTCGGGTTCACATCGGAGGCAGCCGTCTTCTTCGTCATGGAGCAGGCACCTGTTCTGGGAGGGGCGCCAAGTGGACCCGATTCCCCCTCCGGGAGGAAGCGCCGCGGCGAGCCGTTGTGACAAGGCTGGCACAATCCCATCCAGGGGCGCTGTCAGGGGCGTGTGATACAGATTATGCCTCACCTGGAGATCCCCCCATGCATCTGCGTGCCCTTGCCTTGACCTGTCTCACCGCGCTCGCGGCCTGTGACAACACCCCCATTGAAACCGAGTCCGCGGAGGAGCTGGGCGTCAGCACCGCCGCGGAGACGGCGACCCGCCTCTACGCCACGGTGGGCAACAACGAGCTGAGCTTCGAGACGCTCGGCACCTTCGAGCAGCGCGACGGCGTCCGCGCGCTCATCCTCCGCGCCACCGCGAACCGCTACCTCGCGGACGTGCTCAGCTTCGTGCCGGACGACGCCTTCGGCGACGCGAACGTCATCAGCGAGCGCCGCTTCGAGATCGTCCTCCACGAGGGGCACGAGCTCAACACGGTGCTCTCCGGCCTGCCGCTCTTCGTCAAGGTCACCACCAACACGGGCACGCCGCGCGAGTACACCGCGCGCATCGTGGTGGCCCCGCGCTTCTACGACTTCCGTGGCGACTCGGGCATCTGGATCGACGAGGCCGTGACGCCCCGCTACGTCATCCAGGGCAACAACAATCTCCTCTACCGGGGCCACGCGTCGGTCTCCGGCTACGTGGACTGGCTCTCCGTCACGGCGCCCGACGGCATCCCGTCCGTCTACGGCCGGCCCAACTACAAGCTCGACTGGACGTACACGAAGCTGCACGAGGCCATTGATCCGCACACGGTCCCGCTCGCCTTCAGCGCGGGCGGCGACAATGGCGCGACGATGCAGAAGACCGCCCGGCTCGTGGCGCGCGTGACGGAGTTCGCGCTCACCGACGGCGATGCCTACGACGTCTGGCC
>NZ_RAWL01000345.1:0-9395 GCF_003668885.1 Corallococcus sp. AB049A
CGCGGGCCGAAGCCAAGGAAGCAGAAGGGCTACGCGCCAGGAAGCGAGGTGCGCCGACAGGTCGCGACATCACGCGTCCTCGCTGCCGGCACCGTCGACTACGTCGAGCAAGATGTTTAAAGGGATGTCTTTTAGGGGCTGTCCCTGACCTCGTGTTCGAGAAGCGATGCCGATTGGGGCCGCATCGAACCCCTGCTGGGCTCCAGGAGCGGCCTTCGCTCGAAGCGAGGAGACCGTGACTTCATCAACGCAGGGGTGTGGCGCGTGAAGACCGGGGTGCAGTGGCGGGACTTGCCCGATTGGGGCGTTCTCGGCGACCTCGCCGTCCTGCACGTCGCATCCATGCTTCTTTGGCTGCGCCAATCAGGGACAGCCCCTGGCCCCCGCTTTCCCTTTTTCATGACTCGCTGTGCGGACGTGGCTGTGATTTCGCGTGCGGGTCCGCCTGCCTTGACCGTGTATTGTTCAAAATCCTATCATCGGCCCCTTCCTGAGGGGGAAGTCCATGCAAGGGTTGAAGTGGTTCGTGGGCGCGCTCGCGTTGCTGGCGCTCGCGTTGCTGGCGCTCGCGTGTGGCGGGGTGTCTGAACCGTCCACGCCGGTGCTGCGCGACGGTGAGGGGCTGCTGGAGCTGCCGCTGGTGTCGACGTCAGCGGGACGCAGCTACAAGCTGGTGGGGGCGACGTTCGCCATCACCGGCCCGCAGAACGCGACCCTCACGGACACGTCCACGGATTCCGTGATGCTGCCGCTCATCGCGGGGACGTACTCCATCCAGATGAACGGTGACTGGCACGTGGAGCGCACGGACGCGCCGGGCGTCACCGTTCCCGTCACGCTGGTGTCCCCGAACCCGATGCGGTTCACCCTGGGCGAGGGGGAAACGCAGCCCGTGCGCTTCCTGTTCAAGGTGCCGGGAGATGGCACCGTGAACGTGGGCATTGGCGTGGACTCTGGCGGCTGGATTTCGGGAACGCTTGTGTTCGAGCCTGCATCGCCGCCTCCGCCCGGGAGCCCTGCGAACATCTTCGTTGACCTGGGAGGGAAGACCATTCCCTTCGTCATCAGCTTCGAGTCCTCGACGGTGACGCGATCGATTGAGTCCGGGTACAAGCAGCTCCGGGTCCAGACAGGACCGGTGACCTTTCAGCTCGGGGGCCAGACGAGCCGGGCCATTCAGCAGCAATACGTCGCTGCGCTTCAAGGGGTGACGTTGAAGCTCTTCATGGAGTCCTCTGGGGCTTCCAGCGTCTACATGGCGGGGATCTTTCTGGAGAGCCAGGATCACCGCGTCCAGTTCTATCTCAGCCAGCCGTCGTACCTTCTGGAACAGGACGCGGAAGGCTACCCGCTGCTGAAGGCCACGGCCTTCCCGTGGGGGTACGCGCAGTTCGCCGCCAACGGCTCGGAGAGCGGTGTCGCCGAGCTCCGAGAGGGCATGTTCTCGCCGTAGTGGCATCCACCGTCGCGCGGCGTCTGGGTTGTGATTCGTTGAAGGTTTTTTCGTCGCATTGGGGAGAGGGAAGTCCATGCAAATGTTGAAGTGGTTCGTCGGCGCGCTCGCGTTGCTGGCGCTCGCGTGTGGCGGGGTGTCTGAACCGTCCACGCCGGTGATTCGTGACGGCGAGGGATTGCTGGAGCTTCCGCTGGTGTCGACGTCGGCGGGACGCAGCTACAAGCTGGTGGGGGCGACGTTCGCCATCACCGGCCCGCAGAACACCACCCTCACGGACACGTCCGCGGACTCGGTGAGCGTGGCGCTCATGGCCGGGACGTACTCCATCCAGATGAATGGGAACTGGCACGTGGAGCGCACGGACGCGCCGGGCGTCACGGTGCCCGTCACGCTGGTGTCACCCAATCCGATGACGTTCATCCTGGACGAGGGCGAGACGCGCCCGGTGCGCTTCCTGTTCAAGGTGCCGGGAGATGGCACCGCGGACGTGCGCGTCGGCGTGGATTCCGGGGGGTGGATTTCCGGAACGCTCCAGTTCAATCCCCGCACGCCGCCTCCGACATATCCGGGGGGACCCAACATCCCCGACCCCTTTGCCGATGTAGCCGGGAAGACTGTTCCCTTCGTCATCAGCTTCGATTCGTCAACGGTGACCCGGTCGACTGCTGGTGGCTACAAGCACGTCGACATCCAAACCTCTCCCGTGACCCTTCAGTTCGGGGGGGCGACCGGTGCGGTCTTCCAACAGCAGTTCGTTTCCGCGCTGCAGGGCCAGACCTTGTCCTTCAGCATGGCGACTCCCTTTCCGACCAGCATGTTCATTGGACCGGTCAAACTGGAGAACCAGGAGCGGGGCGTCCGGCTCGAGGTCTTCTTTTCGGATCTGTTTCCGGGCGCGGACGCGGAGGGTTATTCGCTCCTGCAGCCCACGAGCTTCAACGAGGGCGCCATCGACTTCTACTTCGCTGGCGCGGGGACCATCGGTAGCCAGATCAGCAACGGCACCTTCGCGCCGCGGTAGCACCTGACGCCAGCGTCTGGTCATGCATTGTTGAAAATCTTGTCTTTGCATTCATGAGAGGGAAATCCATGCAGATGTTGAAGTGGTTCGTCGGCGCGCTCGCGTTGCTGGCGGTCGCCTGTGGTGAGATTGCCGAAACGTCCACGCCGGTGCTGCGCGACGGTGAGGGACTGCTGGAGCTGCCGCTGGTGTCGACGTCGGCGGGGCGCAGCTACAAGCTGGTGGGCGCGACGTTCGCCATCACCGGCCCGCAGAACGCGACCCTCACGGATACGTCCGCGGAGACGGTGAGCCAGCCGCTCATCGCGGGGGCGTACTCCATCCAGATGAACGGCGAATGGCACGTGGAGCGCACGGACGCGCCGGGCGTCACGGTGCCCGTCACGCTGGTGTCGCCCAATCCGATGACGTTCATCCTGGACGAGGGCGAGACGCTTCCGGTGCGCTTCCTGTTCAAGGTGCCGGAGGATGGCACCGCGAACGTGGGCATCGGCGTGGACACTGGGGGTTGGATCTCCGGAACCATCCAGTTCGACGCCTATGACGGGCCGCTTCCCGCGGATCCCCCGGACTACTTCACGGAGCTGCGCGGGAAGTCGGTTCCCTTCGTCATCACCTTCGAGTCCGCGACGCTCACGCGGGTGGACGATTATTGGACCAAGCAGGTGCAGGTGCAGACCAGCCCCATCACCGTGCAGTTCGGTGGCGCGCCCACGGTCGTCCTGCAGCAGTTCGCTTCCGCGTTCCGGGGACTCCCGCTGTCCTTCACCCTGCTGGGCAGCACCCAGGGCTCTGGCTGGATGTCCATGATGCACATCCAGACCGCGTCCGGGGGCTTCAACTGGGACCTGGATATGTCGCGGGCCATGCTGGACGTGGATGCGGAGGGCTTTCCCCTCCTGAAGCCGTTCTCCTTCAACCAGGTCAGCACGATGCTCTTCCGGCAGTACATGGGGAACGCCTCGGGCATCGTGAGCAACGGCACCTTCGCGCCGCGCTAAGCCACCACCGGCCTGCTCAAGGCCGGATGGCGACCTTGAGCACGCCGTCCTTGCGCTGGCTGAACAGCTCGTACGCCTCCTGGATGTCCTTGAGCTGGAAGCGGTGCGTGAAGAGCGGCGTCAGGTCCACGCGCTTCGCGCGCACCACCTCCATCAGGCGCCGCATGCGCTCCTTGCCGCCCGGGCAGAGCGTGGTGACGATGCGGTGGTCTCCCAGCCCCGCCGCGAAGGCGTCGTAGGGCAGCTGCAGCTTCCCGGAGTACACCCCCAGGCTGGACAGCGTGCCGCCGGGGTTGAGCGAGCGCAGCGCGCTTTCGAAGGTCTGCTGCGTGCCCAGCGCTTCAATGGCCACGTCCACGCCGCCGCCGGTGAGCCGCTTCACCTCCGCCACCACGTCCTGGTTCCGGAAGTCGAGCACCACGTCCGCGCCCAGCTTCTTCGCCATGGACAGACGCGCCTCGTCCCCGTCCACGCCAATCACCAGCGACGCGCCCATCAGCCGCGCCCCCACGGTGGCGCACAGGCCAATGGGCCCCTGCGCGAACACCACCACCGCGTCACCTATCTTCACGCCGCCGGACTCCGCGCCGCTGAAGCCCGTGGACGCGATGTCCGCCAGGAGCAGCACCTGTTCGTCCTTCAGCTCGTCCGGGATGGGCGCCAGGTTCGCCTGCGCGAAGGGCACGCGCACGAACTCCGCCTGCACGCCGTTCATCGTGTTGCCCAGCCGCCAGCCCCCCGCCGCTTCAATGCCCCCGCCGTGGCCGCACTGGGACGCGTGCCCGGAGAGACAGCCCCGGCACTGGCCGCACGGGGTAATCGCCCCCACCAGCACGCGCTGCCCCGCCTGGTAGCCCGTCACCCCCGGGCCCAGCTCGTCGATGACGCCCACCATCTCATGGCCCACGGTGAGGCCGGGCTTCACCGGGTACTCCCCGCGCAGGATGTGCACGTCGGTGCCGCAGATGGTGGTGAGCGTCACCCGGACGATGGCCTCGCCCGCGCCCGCCTTCGGCCGCTCCACGTCCTCCACGCCCAGCTTCTGGGTGCCCCGGAATACCGTTGCCTTCATGGCTCACCTCGTCTGTCTTCAGGCGCGCGGCATGCGCACCGTCACGGCGGGCCGGTCGCTGCGGGCCATCACCTGCCGCGCCACGGAGCCCAGCACCGCGCGGCCCACGCCCGTGCGGCCGTGCGTGCCCAGGCACACGAGGTCCACGCAGTAGCGCTCCGCGGCCTGGGTGATGACCCCCGCCACGTCATCGCCCTTGAGCACCGTCAGCTCCACCTTGTGCGGCCCCGACTCCTGCTCTGTCGCCGGCACCCGCAGCTCCAGCTGGTGGCGGGCGGCCTGGACGGCCTCGGGGGACGCGTCCGCGGGCTCCACGTGCAAGAGGTGCACGGTGCCTCCGGGCGGCGTCAGCGCGAAGGCATAGGCGACGGCGCGGTCCCCGGGCTCCGTGAAGTCCGTGGTCGCCAGCACCGCGCGCACCTGGGGCGGCTCGGTGGCCATGCCCTGCTCGGCCGTGAGCACCGGCACGCTCACCACGGACATGGAGGCCAGCCGCCGCGCGTGCTGCGACACGCTCCACAGCCGCGCGAGCGCCTTGCGGTGGTGCGTGCCCACCACCAGCACGTCCACGTGCTCCTCCTCGGCCAGCGCCACCAGGTGGTCCGCGACGCGGCCCAGCCCCGGCTCCAGCCGCGCGCGCACCGTCACGCCGGGAATGCGCAGCGGCTCCAGCAGCGCGTCCGCCTCCCGCTCCAGCGCCTCGCGCAGCTCCAGGGACACGTCCTTGTAGCTGCGCGGGTGCACCAGCCCCAGCCGCTTCGCCTCCTCGGAGACCCAGAAGATGCGGCCGCCCACCACCTCCAGCGGCCCGAAGCGCGACAGCTCCTTCACCCAGTCCCGCGCGACCTCGAAGGGACGCGAGCGGTCCACGCCCACCATCACCCGCAGCGGACGCTCGCCGCGCGCCCAGGCCTCCAGCGCCGAGGCCTCGCGGACCACCAGGAAGGGCACCGTCAGCGCCTGCGCCATCCTGTCGACCGTGCCGCCCAGGCCCAGGAAGGGCGTCTCCTCGCGAGGCGCGGCGGACACCACCAGCTTCAGGTCGCGCTCCGTCACCAGCGCGCTCAGGGCCCCCTCCGGCTCACCGGTGAGCACGACGGGTTCGACCCGCGAGCCGGACAGCGCCTCCAGCCGCCGCGCCTCGTCCTGGAGCGCGACCCGCACCGCTTCGTGCGCGCGCTCGCCGAAGGTGCGCACCACGTTGCCCGGCAACGCGTGCACCAGCAGCAGCGAGGCGTCCATCCGCCGGGCGAGCAGGGCCGCCGTCTCACCCGCGCGCCGGGAGGCGTCCGAGAAGTGGGTGGTGCTCGCGATGTTCATGGCCCCTCCTGGCCGTCGCCGGTTTCAAGCTAGTCACCCCAATGAGTCCTGGTGCAGGGCCGCGGAGCCGGCCCACGGACGCCCGGCCTCGCGCAGCTCCCGGGCCACGCCGCGCGTCCATCGGGCGATCCGCTCGGGGTCCCGCCAGTCCCCCGCGTGCTCGCGCGCCATGGCGTGGGCGATGAAGCCCCGGGCGTCGGACTCCAGCCGCCCCCCGAAGGTCTCGTGGCCCCGGGCCCCCACCTGCTCCATGAGGGCCCGCACCTGCGCCGTGGGCGGGATGCGCTCCTGCGACGCCGAGTCGTCCAGCGGTCCGCTGGAGAAGAACCAGACGGGCCGCCCGCGCAGCTCGTGGAGGTGGTGGTGCACGAAGCGCCGGGCCCGGAGGTGCCATTGGTTGGCGTAGAGCCCGCCTCCGACGATGACGGCGTCGTAGACGCGCACGTCGTCGACGGCTTCCGGGGGCGCCGCCTCCGCGTCGAAGCCCTCGTCCCGCAGGACGCGGGCCATCAGCCCGGCGATCTCCCGGGTCCCGCCCAGCTTGCTTCCATAGGTGATGAGGATCCGCATCCGTGCCCTCCCTGGCCGGTGGAATCCGTCATGCGTGGCGTCTGTGAGGCCCGCGCGCAGAAGGCTCCCGGCAGGCAGCCCCTCCCCGCGAGGCAGCGCCGCTCCCGGCCGCCGTGCATTGCCGTCGTTCCCTCGGGGCCCCAGCTTCCCGCGGGGGGCGTCATGCGAGTCCTGGTTCCGGTCCATCGCCTGCCTCAGGGCTGGCAAGACGCGCGCGGTCTGGAGACGCAGGACGTGCTGGCGCGCCGCGCGCGCCATGGCCCCAACGACGTGCAGGGCCGGCCTCCGCGCTCCACGCTGCGGAGCCTGCGTGAGGCCGCGAGCGACCCGATGCTCTGGTTCCTGGTGGGCACGAGCGCCCTCTACTTCGCCCTGGGCGAGCGCGTGGATGGCGCGGTGATGCTGCTGGCGCTCGCTCCGCTCATGGGCATGGACGTCTTCCTGCACCACCGGACCCAGGCCTCCACCGAGGGCCTGCGCGGACGCCTGGCCGCGCACGCGACGGTGCTGCGGGAGGGCCGCGAGGCGGTGGTGCCCGCGGCGGACGTGGTGCCCGGAGACCTGGTGCGCGTGGAGGCGGGCCAGCAGTTCCCCGCGGACGGCCTGGTGATCGAGGGGCAGGGACTGCAGGCCGAGGAGTCCTCGCTCACCGGTGAGTCGCTGCCCGTGCGCAAGCGGCCGCTCACGCGCCTTCCCCCGGGCGCGGAGCCCGCGGTGGACGCGGTGCACTGGGGCCTGGCCGGGACGCGGCTGCTCACCGGGACGGCCTGGGTGCGCGTCGTCTTCACCGGCCCGGAGACGCTGTACGGGAGCATCATCCGCTCGGCGGGGCAGGAGACGCGGGCGCGCACGCCGCTCCAGCACGCGGTGGCGCGGCTGGTGGCGGTGCTGATGGGCGTGGCGACGGCGCTCTGCGCGGTGCTGGCGCTCGTCCGCCTGCGCCAGGGTTTCGGGTGGCTGGATGCGCTCCTGAGCGCGGCGACGCTCGGCGTGGCGGCGCTGCCCGAGGAGTTCCCCGTGGCCCTCACGTTCTTCCTGGGCGCGGGGGTGTACCGCCTGGCCCGGCGGCAGGCGCTGGTGCGGCAGGCCGTCTCCGTCGAGAACATCGGCCGCGTGAGCTGCGTGTGCTCGGACAAGACGGGCACGCTGACGGAGGGGCTGCTGCGGGTGGCCCGGCTGCTGCCGTCACCCGGCACCTCGAATCGGGCGCTGCTGGAGACCGCGGTGCTGGCGTCGCGGGAGGAGGGGAAGGATCCGCTGGACGTGGCGCTCCTGGAGGCGGGGGCGGCCTGGCAACCGGCGCTCTCCGCTTCTCCCCGCGAGGCCACCTTCCCCTTCACCGAGGACCGCCAGCGGGAGACGGCGGTGGTGCGGCGGGAGGACGGGACGCTGCTCGCCGCGGTGAAGGGCGCCCCCGAGCGGGTGCTGGACCTGTGCGCGCTCTCGCCGGAGGCCCGGCGGGAGTGGGCGCTTCGCGTGGACGCGCTCGCGTGCGAGGGCCACAAGGTCATCGCGTGCGCGAGCCGCACGCTGGACGCGGCGCACTGGCATGGCGGAGAGCCGGACCGGGGCTTCGGCTTCGCGGGGCTCGTGGCGTGCGAGGACCCGGTGCGCGCGGGCGTGGAGGCGGCGGTGCGGGAGTGCCGCGACGCGGGGCTGCGCGCGGTGATGGTGACGGGGGACCACCCCCGCACGGCGCTCGCGGTGGCCCGGCGGCTGGGGTTGGGGGGCGAGCACCCGGTGGTGCTCACCGGAGAGGCCCTGGAGGCGCGGCTGGCCGACACCGGACGCGTGCCGCCCGTGGACGTGGTGGCGCGCGCGCTGCCCGCGCAGAAGTACGCGCTGGTGAAGGCGCTGCGCAAGCAGGGCGAGGTGGTGGCCGCCACCGGCGACGGGGTGAACGACGTGCCGGCGCTCCAGGCCGCGGACGTGGGCATCGCCATGGGGGAGCGGGGCACCCGGAGCGCGCGAGAGGCGTCCTCCATCGTGCTGCTCAACGACGACTTCGGCACGCTGGTGCGCGCCATCGCGGAGGGCCGGCAGCTGTTCTCCAACCTGCAGCGCTGCTTCCTCTACCTGCTGCTCATCCACATCCCGCTGGTGGGCACGGCGGCGCTGATGCCGCTCTGGGGGCAGCCGCTCGTGTACCTGCCCATCCACATCGTGTGGCTGGAGCTCATCATCCACCCCACCGCGATGCTGGCCTTCCAGTCGGCCGCGCGTCCCGGCCAGCTCACCGCGCTGCGCGCGAGGCCCGCCGCGCGCTTCTTCTCCTGGCGGGAGTGGGCCCTGCTCACCGCGGTGGGCGCGCTGCTGGCGTGCGGGCTCGTCTGGGCCTGGACCCGGTGCCTGTCGCAAGGGCCCGACGTCGAGCGCGCGCGGGCGGTGGCGATGGCCACGCTCACGCTGGCGAGCGCCACCTTCGCGGCGGTGCTCACCCGGCTGCGGACCCGCACCGCGCGGTGGGTCTGCGCCCTGTCGCTGGGCTTCTCCGTGCTGCTCATCCAGGTGCCCGCGCTGGGCGCGCTCGTGGGGCTGCACCCGCCCACGGCTCGCGACTGGGGCCGGGTGCTCGCCGTCGTCGGCGCCGCGCTGGCGCTCCTGCTCGTCGCGGGGCCGCGCGCGCGGGGAGGCCTGCTCCGGCGGCGAGCCGGACAGCCCACGCTGGCCCCGGAGGCCTCATGACGGCCCTGTCGCGCGGGACGCCCCCCGGCCGCTCGCGCTTTTCCCCGGACCGGACAGGCAGGACGCATTGCCGGGCCCCGCGCCGGACCCCAGGTTCTCTCCAAGGGGTGTCATGCGAATCCCTGTTCCGGTCCATCGCCTGTCCTGGGCCCGGGAGCCCGTGCGCGCCCGTCCAGGCGGTCCGCCGCCGCCGCGCGCGCGGTTGCTCCAGAGGTCCGTGCCCGTGGCGAGCGTGTTCGCGGCCGGAGTGGGCACGCTGCTGCTCTGCGT